>DPFD01000163.1 GCA_003534175.1 Chitinophagaceae bacterium | reverse complement strand
CACCCAAACATTGACAGAAACAATCATTAACCTCGACACCGTAAACCCTATTGAGTTTTTTGGAGTGAATAATGGTAAACTGGATATTCTCAAGAAAAAATTTCCGCTGTTAAAAATCCTTAGCCGGGGCACGCAGGTAAAACTGAGCGGCGCGCCGGATCAGATTGTGGAAGCAAAGGAAAAAATTGATTTGCTCATACAGTACCTGCAACGCAACGGGCACATGAGCGATAATTATTTTGAGCAGATCCTGGGTGGTGATGACGAAACCGCCATCGATCATTTTGTTGACAGAAACCCCAATGATATTCTGGTCTTCGGCCCGAATGGTAAAACCGTTCGCGCCCGTACAGCCAATCAAAAAATGATGGTGCAGGCCTGCGACAAGAATGACATTGTATTTGCTATTGGCCCTGCAGGTACCGGTAAAACATATACTGCGGTGGCACTGGCTGTACGCGCCCTGAAAAACAAAGTGGTGAAAAAAATCATTCTCACCCGCCCGGCCGTGGAAGCAGGAGAAAGTTTAGGATTTTTACCCGGTGATCTGAAAGAAAAAATCGACCCGTATTTAAGGCCCTTATACGATGCATTGGATGATATGATTCCTGCTGATAAACTGGGCTACTATATGAGCACACGAACCATTGAAATTGCACCGCTTGCTTATATGCGCGGACGTACACTGGATAATGCCTTCATCATTTTGGATGAAGCGCAAAACACCAACGATCTGCAAATCAAAATGTTCCTCACACGTATTGGCCCGAATGCCAAAGCCATCATTACCGGCGACCCTTCTCAAATTGATTTACCTAAAAATCAACAGAGTGGTTTGTTCAGGGCTACACGTATTCTCAGAAACATTGAAGGCATTGCACATATTGAACTTGATGAAGAAGATGTGGTACGTCACCGACTGGTTAAGTCCATCATTAAGGCGTACAACCGGGAAGACGAGCAAAATGCAGCGCCACACAAATAAACTTACTATGAATCTCCGTTTAATAAGGTGGCCCCTGGGCTGCCTTATTTTCTTGTTAGCATCCTGTCATTCCAATACGGAAATTGCTCCCCTCAAAATGACCGCTGCTGATACCCTTTCAGAAATCCAGAGGATTGAACGCGCTCAGGTTGAAATCAGCCAGATTAAACCGGTGGTACAAACCGGTGATTTAATCACCCGTACCGGAAACGATTTCACCAGTGAAAGTTTACGCTCTCTCAATCAGCGAAACCAAACCTATTCACATTGCGGAATTGCATGGGTGGAAAATGATTCTGTGTTTGTGTTCCATGCACTGGGTGGTGAATTCAATCCTGACCAGAAACTGCTGAAAGAATCACTCGAAGTTTTTGCCGACCCTCAATCCAACCGCGGCATCGGAATTTATCGTTTCAACATCAACCCCGATCAGGTTCAGGGCGTATTGAAGAAAGTGCATGAATTCTACGCACTTCCCGTAACCTTTGATATGCAGTTTGATCTGGAAAGCGAGGAAAAGATGTATTGTGCTGAGTTTGTGGTGAAAAGCTATCAAAAAGGTACCGACAACTTGCTGAACTTTCCGGTTAGTAAAATCAATAATTTCCTGTTCTTTGGCGTAGATGACCTCTTTTTACACCCGTCCTGCAAACCCATCGGTCAAATAGTGTATAAATAACATTTGATTATTTGAATAATAAATATATTTTTGGCGCCAAATCAAAGCAAAAACAATCAAAGCAAACATTATGAAAAGAATTCTGACTGCCGTACTGTTGTTATCTACAGTAACTCTATTTAGCTGTAAATCCGGTGATGCTGATCCAAAAGCTGTACTGGGTGATTTCTTCGACGCATTGTCTAAAAAAGACATGGCAAAAGCACGCACCCTGGCAACTGCTGACAGCAAATCAATGCTGGATATGATGGAAATGGGTATGAATATGGCAAAGGATGAGCCTGCTGATCCTAAATTCGATAAAGCAAACCTGGAAATGGGTGAACCTAAAATTGAAGGAGATAAAGCTACTGTTGCCGTTAAAGAAAAACAATCAGGCGAAAGCGTGAACTACATCCTGAAAAAAGAAGATGGAAAATGGAAAGTTGCTTTCGACAAAGCTTCCATGATGTCTATGGGTGCTGAGAAAATGGGCGAAGGTGGTGCTGATATGGATGCCGCTATGGACGAACTGAAAGATATGGACGCTGATACACTGAAAGCTGCCATCAACGAAGGACTGAACATGGTTGATTCATTGAAAAATGCTGCTCAGTAATATTCAATAAAACATTTTTTTAAAAGCACTCTCCTGAGTGCTTTTTTTATGCAGGTCATTGAAAGATGCTAACTTTATACCATGAGAAAATTATTGATTGGCTTTGTAATTATAGCCCTTGCAGCTTGCAACAGTAATGATAACGCCTATCCTGAAACAGCGATGGATACAGGCAGAACCTTCATCCGGGCCAGTTTAGACGGCGATTTTAAAGAGGCTGAAAAACTGCTGATGCCTGAAACTGAAAATAAGGAGATGTTCAACTCCTATATCAGATACTATGAA
>DPFD01000203.1 GCA_003534175.1 Chitinophagaceae bacterium | reverse complement strand
AAGCGGACTCGTACCCGAAAAATATTATGTAGGACATATTGAATTAACAACGCACTTCATAGCCGCGCTGATTCTGCTGGTGTACACCCTTTGGTTCGCACTTTCTTTGATGCCTTCATTCAATCAAAAACTAATTCTGCCATCGGCAAAAAAATTACTCTGGCTTATCACCGTATTGGTGTTTGTACAATTGTGTTATGGCGGGTTTATGGCCGGCTTAAAAGCCGCCCAATCTGCACCCACATGGCCATCCATCAACGGACATTTCCTCCCCCCGGGCTTGTGGGAACAACAACCCCCACTTTCCAACTTTTTTAACAACAACCTGATGGTTCACGTGATGCACAGAAATATGGCCTACCTGCTTGCATTCATTGTAATTGCTTTCTTTATCATAACACAACGCGTTCAACCCCACCCGCTCTTCAGAAAATTGCGTGTATCCTTCCTGTTGCTGTTGTTGATTCAAATTGTGTTGGGCATCTTTACAGTTACTTACGCCGCAAACCCAAACGCCTTTACATGGTTCGGTGTCACACATCAGTTTGTAGCGATGCTGCTCGTTATGACACTCACGGCATTGTTGTTTTTAGTGAGGAATCAACCCGCACGTTAGTTTTACAGTTTATTTTTATATATATTTAAGCAATGCTCGTTTCTATGAAATCATTGCTGAAAAATGTTTATTACTTTTTTCCTGTTCAACTCTTTATTCTTCATTTTAAAAAGTATCAGGTACTGCTGCTCTTTTGGTGGATTTTGTTCAGTGCCACTCAGGGTAGTTTTTTAAAAACATTTGGAGCGAGCGGACTCATCCTGTCTCCCGAATACCTGGGTAAAGTAAATTTTATCGGATCTCTGATTGTAGGTTTGGCACTGGGAGTGTTTATAATGAGTTGGAATATCACCACCTTTATCCTGCACAGCCGGCGATTTAATTTTCTGGCCACCACCACCCAGCCCTTTTTAAAGTATTGCATCAACAATAGTATTATTCCAATTTTATTCCTAACGGTATACTGTATNNATTATGTAGAACTCAAACCTGCTGAAGATATCTGGTACATGATTTTCAGCGTATGGCTGGGTATCCTATTCATCTGGTTTCTTTCCTTTGCCTACTTTTTTAGCGCTGAGAGAACCATCGTGCGCAGCATTGCTCCCCTGGTGGCTAACCCTCAACAATTTCGTAAAACCTTTCAACAGGCTACAAGGCCTACCGCAAAGTTTCGGGAGATACGGGTGAATTATTTTCTCACTCCATCCTTCAGGTTACGCAAACCCCGTTCCGTTGCGCATTATCGGCAGGAGTTTATTGATGTGGTTTTTAAACGCCACCACCTCGCCGGAATGGTGTGTATCTTTCTTGCTTTTGTTTCGCTTGTGGTAGTAGGGTTTTTACTGGAGAACCGTTATTTCGAAATGCCCGCTGCTGCCAGTTTTCTGATTCTGTTTGCCGTATTGATAGCTGTGATGGGTGCACTCGCTTATTTTCTGGGGAGCTGGAGCCTGCTGTTTACCATCATACTTGTAATTGGGATAAACGCTTTGTATAAGAATGAAATTATTGATCCGCGCAATAAAGCGTACGGATTGCATTATGATAAGCCAGAGTTACGTCCCGCGTATAATAAATCATCGCTTCAACAATTGTGTACACCGGAAAAAATAGCACAGGATAAGCAGCAGATGATAGAGGTACTGGAGAAATGGAAGAAACGCCAGAAAGAGGATAAACCACTGATGGTGTTTGTGAATGTGAGTGGCGGAGGATTACGAAGCGCTGCCTTTGTGATGAGCTCCCTGCAGCAACTTGATAGCCTCACCGATGGCGATTTGATGAAGCAAACATTTATGATGACCGGCGCCAGCGGAGGTATGTTGGCGGCTACCTATTACCGTGAGTTGTACCGGCAAAAGGTGTTGGGCAGGAACATCAACCTGCATGCTCCAAAATTTGGTGAGCAGATTTCAGGTGATCTGCTTAATCCCGTGTTTACTTCCATGATAGCGAGAGATTTGTTTGCACCGGTTCAGAAGTTTGAGGTAGACGGACAATCCTATATAAAAGACCGCGGATATGCATTTGAAAAAAAGCTGTCTGACAACACCAGAAACATGCTGAACTTTCAGATTAAAGACAGGGTTAAGGAAGAAGCAGAGGCAATGATTCCCATGATGATGTTTAACTCAGTGATTAAAAGCGACGGAAGGAAAATGATGATCTGCTCACAGCCCATCAGCTTTATGATGAAGCCCCGTCTCTACGAAAAAGATTCGTTGAGCAGCCCCGACGCGGTAGATTTTAATGCATTTTTTAAAGATCTTGAACCCCGCAACCTGAGGGCTCTTACGGCGTTGCGGATGAACGCCACCTTCCCGTATGTGTTGCCCAATGTATGGTTGCCCACCAATCCGGTTATTGATGTAATGGATGCCGGACTTCGGGATAACTATGGAACCGAAACCAGCCTTCGATTCATTGAATACTTTCAGGAATGGATAAACGAAAATACCGGAGGAGTGGTTATGCTCATGATTCGGGATAAGCAAACCGACAACTGGCAAAATCCCTTTATCACAAATTCATTATCGGATATGCTGATTAATCCATTCACTGTGTTGCAGCACAATTGGTATAAACTGCAGGATTATTTTCAGAATGATCAGGTAAGTTATTTTACAGGTATGCTCGATGTACCGTTAACCCGAATTTCTATGGTGTATGTGCCGGAGAAGGAAGAGAAAATCGCGGCTATGAATTTTCACTTATCGGCCAGGGAACGCAGAGATGTGGAACAATCTTTCTACCATCCCGCCAATAAAGCCTCTGTAAGTAAACTGATTGAATTATTGAAGTGAGCTTATTTCGGGTACCAGTAATTGAAATGCGTTTGGAATAATTTGTATATCAATATACCCACTTGTTTCCACCGGGTCACCGTCAATATGCAATGGGGCCATTTCCGGATTGGTGATTTGCAGGGAAGATGCCTGCACATAGTGAATATTCTTCCTAAATTTTTCACTGTCTGCCGGCTGCACTTTCCCTGAACGAATCTGATGCAGCATTTCCCATAACAATCGAACTTTGTTCATATTGTTTACTACCACTATATCCAGTTTACCATCATTGAGTAAGGCACAGGGCGCAATGGTAACGTCGTTTCCAAACTGATTGCTGTTGGCAATGCTGATGAAGTATGCCTGCACTTCCTGGTCCGTATGCTGTAAACGAACATTGAACCGATAGGAGGAGGCATTGAAAAAATGCCGAATGGTTTCAATAAGATATGTCAGTAAACCCCTGCGCTTTTTTTGCGCAAACTGATAGGCTACGTGTGCATCAAACCCCAAACCGGTAAGCATGCAGCTGAATTGGTTGTTAACCAAAAAACCATCTACCAATAAGGTATACGGGCGCATAATCACTTTTAAAGCTTCGGTGGTGTTTAAAGGAATGCGCGCCGCCCGGGCTAAGCCGTTTCCCGAACCGGCGGGGATAATTCCAAAACGAACAGGTTCATCTCGCAGAGCCCCTACTACTGAACGGATACTCCCATCTCCCCCGCAAATCACCACATCGGTTATCCGTTCCCGTTGTATTTTATTTTTGAGGGTATCATAATTTCCATCCGCTTCGGTTGACATTATTTCAAACCGGATGTGTGCATTTTCAGCAGACTTACTGATGGTATGAATGAGCTTCTCCTTCGCTTTTCCGCCTGAAACAGGGTTGACTAAAAATACGATATGTCTTTCGCCGTTTACCATCTGATCAATGCGCTTGCCCAGGTGAATCCACTACCGAATGCGGCAAGACAAACAAGGTCACCTTCTTTTATTTTTCCCTGCTCCCACGCTTCGGCCAGTGCAATGGGGATAGAAGCAGCCGTAGTGTTTCCGTATCGCTGAATGTTGTTGTATACCTGATCATCCCGTAACTGTAATTTCTTTTGCACAAACTGAGCGATGCGTAAATTGGCCTGATGCGGTATAAGCAGGTTAAGATCGGAGGGTTGGAGTTGATTATGATTCAGGGCCTCCATAATTACTTCAGGGAATTTCACCACCGCAGTTTTAAATACACTTTGTCCGTCCATATACGGAAAATTCTGTGCGTTGTCAATCATGGCATGGCTCATGAACATGTCACCTATTTCAGCTTCATTGAAATCAGCATAACGGGTGTCTTTCCAGTAATTGGCATGTGTGCCCGGATTATACATGGCCAGAATTTCAGCTTCCTCTCCATTACTGTGTAAATGCGTACTAAGGATTCCACGGTGGGTTTGATCAGAGCTTTGTAGCACCACCGCTCCGGCGCCATCACCAAATATGACCGAAATATTTCTACCCCTTGTTGAAAAATCTAATCCAAACGAATGTTTTTCACTACCCACCACCAGAATATTTTTATACATTCCGGATTTTATAAACTGATCAGCTACCGATAAGGCATAAACGAAACCGCTACACTGGTTGCGCACATCCAATGCTCCTATCTCCCGCATCTTCAGGGCGCGTTGTAACAATACACCACATCCGGGAAAGTAATAATCCGGACTCAGCGTAGCAAAAACAATGAAATCAATATCCGCAGGCTGTAAACCGGCGCGCTCAATGGCTTTTCTTGAGGCTTCTATCGCCATTGTTGTGGTGGTCTCTTTTGTACGATGGGCATAGCGCCGCTCCTCAATACCCGTACGTTCCCGAATCCACTCATCAGTTGTATCCATGTATTGAATGAGATCTTCATTTTTCACTACATGTTCAGGAACATAGTACCCTACACCGCTTATAACTGATCGAAACATAATTATCCATTTACAGGAGTGGCGTTTAACAGCTTCCAAAGTTCATCTTTCAATGCCTGCAAGCCCTCGCCGGTTACAGATGAGATAAATAAGTGTGGAACATCTTTAGGCATTTCCTTGCGGATGGCTTCTTTCAGTTCCTCATCCAGCATATCCGATTTGCTGATGGCAATCAAAAAATCTTTTTGCAACATTTCAGGATTGTATTGCTCCAGCTCACTTCTTAGAACCTGAAATTCATTTTTATGGTCTTTGCTATCCGCAGGAATTACAAACAACAACACGGAGTTTCTGTCGATATGCCTGAGGAAGCGATGTCCTAATCCCTTACCTTCTGCAGCACCTTCAATAATTCCCGGAAGGTCAGCCACGCAGAAACTTTTTCCTTCACGATACTCCACCATGCCCAACTGGGGCACCAGTGTGGTAAAGGCATAGTCGGCAATTTTTGGTTTCGCCGCGGTGATGCTACTGAGTAGGGTTGATTTTCCCGCATTGGGAAACCCTACCAAACCCACATCGGCCAGCACTTTTAATTCCAGTACTTTGATGCCTTCGATGCCCGGCTCGCCCGGTTGTGCGTAATCAGGTGCCTGATTGGTGGCGCTTTTGAAATTCGAATTTCCTAATCCGCCCCTGCCACCTTTCATCCAAATAATCTCCTGACCGTCTTCCAAAATTTCTGCTTCTACAGCTCCCGTCTCTTCATCTTTCGCAAGGGTACCCAAGGGTACTTCAATGATGATGTCTTTACCATTTCTTCCGGTACAATGATTGCCACCGCCATTTTCACCATTTTCCGCTAATATGTTTTTGTAATACCGTAAATGCAACAATGTCCACAATTGAGCGTTGCCTTTGAGTATAATATGCGCGCCTCTTCCACCATCACCGCCATCGGGACCGCCTTTTGCCGTAAGTTTGTTGCGCAGGAAGTGCCGGCTACCCGCACCTCCATGTCCGCTCCGGCAAAATACTTTTATCTGGTCAACAAAATTTGATTTTTCCATTGATGCAAAGGTCAGTAAAAATAGGCATAATGTGTGGTACAATCCTCATGGCTTTTCAGTGGATAGGCATGAGTTGCAGCAGTTATCCAAAAGCATCTACACGAACGTATCCGGAATGTGTGGATGCGTTGATTGATAAATTGAAAAAGGATGAGCTTACTTATCCTCCTGCTGCTGTGTATCAATACAACTATAACAATCAGCGGGTGTATTTTGTACCGGCACCTTGCTGTGATTTTTTCTCTACACTGTATAATGATTCATGCAGGGTGATAGCACATCCCGATGGTGGAATAACCGGAAGGGGAGACGGACGTGCAACAGATTTTTTTGAGCTACGTACAGATGAAGTTAAAATTTGGGAAGATATCCGAAAGCCCTGATTAGTCTTTCTTCCAGCGCTTGTATACCTGTTGTTGCTCTTCATGCAGCGCGTGGTAAAAGTCCGGCACTTCGTGCAGTGGCTCACAGGGTTCGAACGCCTGATGCATTTCGCCGGGCAATTGCTGGTAGAGTGCCGTTCCCTGTGTTTTCCAGGCAATCATTTCATCACTCACCTCCCTGATAACCTGCGCCGGATTTCCCACAATCAAACTCCTTCGGTTAAAATGTACACCTGCTTTTAAAAAACTTAGTGCGCCAACAATACACTCATCCCCCAGCACCACATCATCCATTACTACGGCATTCATACCGATCAAACAATTTCTTCCAATGGTGGCACCGTGTATGACTGCACCGTGGCCAATATGGGATGCTTCGTGCAGGTGAACCGTAGTGCCCGGAAACATATGAATGGTACAGTTTTCCTGCACATTACAACCGTCTTCAATGATGATTTTGCCCCAGTCGCCCCGAATAGCTGCACCCGGACCCACATACACATTTTTACCGATGATGACATGTCCGGTTACCGCCGCTTGCGGATGAATAAATGAAGATGGATCGATTACTGGAATGAACGATTTGAATTGATAAATCATGCCGCAAATATCTGAATCTTTACGGGGATGAATGGGTTTGAGTTGTTTTAGGATACTTTTTTTTAATAGCCCGTATTCCTTTAGATAATCCAAAAATAATCGCAGCAAGCCCGAAGATGCCAAGCATAATAGCTCCGCCTGAAGATCCGGTACAGGCAATATTGCATACCAAAGCTCCCAGTAATCCGGCTAACACAAGAGCCAGCAATACCAACAGTACAATGTATCCGTCTCTGTTTGATTTTTTCAATTGACCTTTCCTATGCTCTTTGAGGAATTTTTTAACGGTTGATATAAGTTCCTTGCGTTGTGCTTTTTTTGACTTCACTGTGCCGGACGTTGGTGTAACAGGCAATTTTAATATAAGCGGATGTGTGGAGGGCAATGGCGTAGCGGATGCGGTGCGTGCCATTCCATGATGCATGGGCAAATCTAAATGATTCGTGATTACTGTCATTGATGTAAATCCTAGCAATACTATGGTGAACTCATTAAGTTTTCTCATCCAATACACCCGCCTGCATTTGTTGTATGCCCACATAATAAACAGGTAAAGGGCGGCGGAGATGTACAACATGCTTTCCGGCAGTAACCGGTTGGTTTCGGTGAGGTGCAAGCCCAACTGTATGGCAAGTATGGCAAGGATTATATGCAGTAAAGCAATGAGGATGCGGGCTGATGTCTTGTGACCGAAAGCCCACCGAGATAGTCCTTTCATGTCTATACGTTTTAGTACAGATTAAAGGTATACAAAATATAAATAATATGATTTATTTTATCAGTGGCTTCGCTGTTCGAAAGCAAGTGCCTTTGAACAAGGCCACGAGGTGTTGATGCTGGTTATATACAGAGATGTGATACAGGCCGGTGGTTTTACCGTTATGGAGCTCTTTGGCTTCGGCTGTAAGGATATCACCCACATGAACAGGCTTCAGGAAATTGATAGAGGTGTCTAATGCCACCGATAAATTATTCCGGTTATTGCAGGCAAAGGCAAAGGCGCTATCAGACAATGAAAAGGCGATACCTCCATGTACGATGCCAAATCCATTGATCATTTCCTGGCGAACCGTCATGCATATTTTGCTGTATCCTTCCGATACCTCCAGCACCTGAATGCCCAACCACTGGCTGAATAAATCGTTTTCCATCATGTGGCCAACAACTTGTGTGGGTGTAGTTTGCATGGGATTCATTTTTTGAATATTTATTTTCCGGTAAATACAGGAGGCCTTTTTTCCATAAATGCGTTTATGCCTTCCTGATAGTCTGAAGTAGCAGCTGCCCTTTTCTGTAACGCATCTTCTGTTTGCAATTGCTGGGTCAGATTATTACTGAGTGATTCGTTGAGCGCCAGCTTTGTAAGGGCCAGGCCTTCGGTAGGCATTTTCGATAGGGTTTCTGCGATGGATAGTGCGGCATCTTCAAACGTATCTGACGGAATCACCTTGTAAATCATGCCCATTTTTTCTGCTTCATCTGCTGTTACCTTGTCTCCCAGCATGGCAAGTGCCGATGCTTTTTGAAAACCGATCAACCTGGGCAGGAAGTAAGTTCCTCCGCTATCGGGTATCAGGCCAATTTTGGAAAATGCCTGTATAAATGATGCGGCACTGCTGGCCAATACCACATCGCAACACAGTGCAATATTAGCTCCTGCACCGGCTGCTACTCCGTTTACTGCCGCTACTACCGGTTTACGAATTTGCCGGATGAGCTGTATAATCGGATTATAATGTTCTGAAAGGATGCGGTTGAAATCAAAAGGGGCGGGGCCGGTTACTTCGCCCAAATCCTGTCCGGCAGAGAATGCCTTTCCGTTTCCAGTGATATAAATGCATCGTATGGTTTCATCTGCCGATGCTTTATCTAAAAACTCCTGAAAAAGCAACGCCATTTCACGATTGAACGCATTGAATTTTTCCGGGCGGTTGAAGCGGATTATGGCAACATGGTTCCGTTGCTCATATATAATTGAATTCATACTTAAAGATAATAAATAGCCGTCAGTATCCTCAATGGCATTTGAAATAATCGAAAGGTTCCATGCATTCGTTGCATTGATAAAGGGCCTTGCAGGCAGTAGAACCAAACTGACTGATTACACGGGTGTCGGTTGAGCCACAACGCGGGCATTTTTTAGGAGCATCACTATCTCGTGTTATGCGGTTGGGGGGAGCTATTCCGTAGGTTTCTAATTTTCGTTTACCCGTTTCCGTCATCCAGTCGGTTGTCCAAGCCGGAGATAACACCGTGGTAACTTTCACCTCATTATATCCGCAGGAATGCAGGTAAGATTGTATGCTTTCAGCAATCATATCCATTGCCGGGCAACCGGAATAGGTAGGGGTAATCACCACTTCTACCTGATGGCCGTTTATCTGTATATCACGGATGATGCCGAGGTCGTTCACCGATAGCACCGGAATTTCCGGGTCACTAACGGCTTCCAGTAACCGATGAATGTGTTGTGTATCGTAAACCGGTGTTACCATGTGGCGTTGGGATGCATGCGTTGCAGGTATTGCATTTCGGCCAGCATATACCCCAAATGTTCAGTGTGTATGCCTTGTTTTCCGCCCTGCTGCATAAATACCTTTTCAGGAACGATAAGAGTAGCTTCTTCCAGCGTTTCAGAGATGCGTTGCTTCCATTCAGTATGGATGGATTGTAATACAGCGGCATCTTCAAACGGTGCGGCCTGAAACAATTCACCGGTATACATCCATATATCCTGTACTGCATCTGCCATTTTCTGATGGCTCTCTGATGTTCCGTCTCCTAAACGCAACACCCATTCCCGGCTCCACTGTACATGATAGGTTACTTCCTTCAACGATTTTATTGCAATGGCTGAAAGGGGCTCATCTGCATGTGCAGATAAATGCCTGTATAATAAATATTGAAATTCGCTGAAGAGGTACTGACGCAACACCGTGAAACCCCAGTGACCTTTGGGCAGTTCTACCATCAGCACGTTAGAGAACTCACGTTCGTTTCGCAGATACGCCAGGGTATCTTCCGTAGCATCCTGATTACCGTTTTGCCGGTTGATATGATCAGCAGCCAGTTGATACAACATACGTGCCTGTCCGATTAAATCCAGCGTGATATTCGTGATGGCGATATCCTGTTCAAGAACAGGACCGTGGCCACACCACTCACTGTTGCGCTGAGCCAGGATGAGGTTATTATCTGCCAGATACAGAATAAATGGAACCGTTGAGTTGGATTGATTTTTCATGAATGCAGATTACATGTGTTTTACTTCATCAGGCAAATCGTAAAAAGTAGGATGCCTGTAAATTTTATCAGCAGCAGGTTCAAACAAGCTGTCTGCATCTCCGGGATCAGAAGCGTGGATGTTTTTACTTTCCACCACCCAGATGCTGATGCCTTCCTGGCGGCGTGTATACACATCACGGGCGTTTTCGATGGCCATGCGTGCATCGGCTGCGTGTAAGCTTCCTGCGTGTTTATGGTCTAACCCCTGCTTACTTCGGATGAAAACCTCCCACAAAGGCCAGCCATGCTGGTTCATGCTTTCTGATGGAGCAGCACCGCCACCCTGTTCTTCCGGTATATCACCGTAATAAAATTTTCTGATTGAGCATTGCATATAAATGTATTTAAGCTACTTGTTTCTTTTTGTTCGCTTGTTTTTGCGCATAGGCTACGGCCGCTTCGCGAACCCAGGCACCTTCTTCATGTGCGTTTATGCGTGCCTGTAAGCGTTGTTTGTTGCACGGGCCGTTTCCTTTTACCACATTCCAGAACTCATCCCAGTTGATTTCTCCGAAATCATAATGTCCGCGGGCTTCGTTCCATTTCAAATCCGGATCGGGCAAGGTCATGCCGAGTAATTTAATTTGCTGAGCAATCATGTCTACAAAATTCTGACGGAGCTCGTCATTGGTTTTGCGTTTGATTTTCCACTTCATGCTTTGGTCGCTGTTGGTGCTTTCAGCATCTTTCGGACCAAACATCATCAAACTGGGCCACCACCAGCGGTTGATGGCATCCTGACACATCGCGCGTTGTTCGGGAGTGCCTTTACTCAACACCAGTAACGCTTCAAATCCCTGGCGTTGATGAAAACTTTCTTCTTTACAAATCCTTACCATGGCACGGGCGTAGGGTCCGTAACTGGTACGGCACAACATTACCTGATTCAGGATAGCTGCTCCATCCACCAGCCAGCCAATGGCACCCATGTCTGCCCACGTAAGTGTAGGATAATTAAATATGGAAGAATACTTTGCCTTGCCACTGTGAAGATCTGCAATCATCTGATCCCGGCTCATGCCCAGGGTTTCTGCCGCGGAATACAGGTATAAACCATGCCCGGCTTCGTCCTGCACCTTGGCAATTAAAATGGCTTTGCGTTTGAGGGAAGGAGCGCGGGTAATCCAGTTTCCTTCGGGCAGCATCCCTACCACTTCACTGTGAGCGTGCTGACTAATCTGCCGGAGATTGGTTTTGCGATACGCTTCGGGCATCCAGTCTTTCGCTTCAATTTTAATCTCAGCGTCTACCGTTTGCTGAAATTTTTCTTCAAGATGATGTACAGACATAGTATACTGTTTTCAGTCATAAAAATACGAAAAAACTAACAATTGTTAGTTTAGTTTCCTTCAGGGTGTATTAGCGAACGTCAAAATCAATCACTACCTTCTTTGTTCTGGGGTGTGATTGACAGGTAAGCACAAAGCCCTGTTCCACTTCGTCTTTTTCAAGTGCGTAATTCACCTGCATTTCAACAGCTCCTTCTATTACCTTGGCGCGGCAACTGCAGCACACGCCGCCCTTACAGGCATAGGGTAAATCGGCACCGCGTTCCAGCGCAGCATCCAGAATGCTTTGTCCGCCAAACGGCAAACTGAATTCAAAACTGCGTCCGTCAACCTTAATGGTTACCTCACTCTTTTCACCGGAGGATGCTGCTTCAACAGCGGTAACATCCATCGAAGGTTGTACCGGAGCATTGAAAAGTTCAAAATGGATATGTTCGGTACTCAGACCGTTTTTTTCGAGCGCCTGGCGGGCTTCGTTAATCATGGCTTCAGGTCCGCAGATATATGCTTCGTTTACCGTTTGATATTGCACAAGGGGTTGAAGTGCTTCCAGCCTGGTGGCATCTATTCTTCCGTAATTAATATCGGAATCCATTCTTTCGCGGCTTAAAATATGAATCAGGTTGAATCGATCCATATACTTATTCTTAATGGCTTCCAGTTCTTCGAAAAAGATGATAGACTTGCGGGTTCTGTTACCGAAAATCAACGTAAACCGGCTGTCGGGTTGTGCCGATAAGGTATGCTTGATGATAGAGATAACGGGTGTGATGCCACTGCCTGCTGCAATCGCCAGATAATGTGCAGGCCCGGTATGTATGTGTGCGTTGAACTTTCCGGTAGGGGGCATTACTTCCAGTTCATCACCCGGTTTCAGGGAGTGATTGGCGAAAGCAGAAAATTTTCCACCCGGAATTTCCTTCACCGCTACCTTCAGTACATTTTCATAAGGTGCTGCACAGATGGAATAAGAACGACGCAACTCTTCACCATCCATATTTTTTTTGATGGTGATGTTTTGTCCTTCCCGAAAACGAAAAGCATCGGAAAGTGCTGCCGGGATGTCGAAGGTGAGCGAAACACATTCAGGGGTTTCTCTTTTTACGTCTTTTAATTTTAAAGAATGAAAGTTAATGGCCATGGGAGTTGATTAATCCGTTGAGTAAATGTTGTGTCATGTCGTCTTCCAGCTTTCCGGGTGTGATGCCTTTCTTATGTCTTTGCCAGGTTTCTACGCCCCGTACGGCAGAGAGGATGGTTAACACGGCAATATAGGGTTCGATGGGTTTAATTTCCTTTTTACGAATGGCTGTTCGGATGATCTGCACCATTTTATTTTCGTATACCCGTCGTTGTTGCAGGAACTGAGCAAGGTATGGGTCAGGCAGTTGTTTCCATTCATGGTTGGACACATACACTTCGTTGTGCCTGCGGATCATGATGCGGATATGAAAACGAATGAGGTTTTCAATTTTTTCAATGCCGGGTAGCTTGAGCAATTCCAGTTCTTCTATGTGCCGGTTAAATTCGTCGGCAACCGAAAAACAAATGTTCACCAGTAACTCAGCCTTGCTACCAATGTGGTTGTAGAGGCTGGGTGCTTCAATGTCCATACTTTCAGCCAGCTGACGCATGGTACAGGAATTGTATCCGCGCGAGCGAAAAAGCATTGCCGCTTTGGATGCAATAATCTCTTTGGAACTACCTTTTCCGTTTACGCTGATTTTAGACATACGCTTCCACAAAACTAACGCTTATTAGTTTTTGGCAGGAATTTATTTAATCTCAAACAGTAGATTTTATTACTTTTGCAGCCTAATGCCCTTAGGTTATGCAGTTGAAACCGGTTGATACATTTGAAACATTATCTCCCTCTGATTTTAAAACCCGTTATTACCGGCCGATGATTCCGGTGGTGATGAAAGGGATGTCTAAATCATGGCCGGCACTCAATAAGTGGACCTGGGATTACTTTATTGATGTGGTAGGCGATAAGCAGGTGGGGGTGTACAACAACGTGAAGAGTGATTCCTATACTCCCATTAATACAGCAGATGACTATATGTTGTTTGGCGATTACCTAAAAAAGGCTCGGTCTGGCCCCCTCGATTTGCGCATTTTCCTGTTCAATATTTTTCAGCACGCTCCCCAGTTAACGGCCGATTTTACGTGGCCGGATGAATATATGTCCGGCTTCGTGAAAAAGTACCCGATGCTGTTTGTGGGCGGCCAGGGTTCCATCACCCACATGCATTTTGATATTGATATGAGCCATATCCTCCATACCCAGTTCACCGGGCGTAAGCGGGTATTACTCTTTCCCTTTGAAGAACAGCACAAACTTTATCGTAAACCCTGGGAAGTGTTGAGCCTCGCCAATTTTGCGAATTATTCACAAGGGTTTGATTATGAGAACTTTCCGGCGGTAAAACTGGCCAAGGGCTACGAGGTAATCCTCGAACATGGCGATACCCTGTTTATGCCGGCAGGATACTGGCACCACATGGAATACATAGATGCGGGTTATGCGATGAGCCTCCGTGCGATGCAATCCAGCCTGACCGGTAAACTGGGAGGCGTGTGGAAACTCTTCGGTATGCGCGGGATCGATACCCTGATGAAAAAAACAGCCCCCGAATGGTGGTATAACCGGAAGAAAAGGCAGGTGTACACTGCTGCCAGTCAGGCACTGGCCCACGCCGGAATAAAAAGTTAAAAAAAATTATATAGTTTCAAAAAATATATTAATTTTACCTCCTACTCCAAGAGACAGTTCCAATATTATCTTATTAAAGGACCGGCTAAATTCTTTTCCTTAATTACCGTTTCGTAGCTAAAGGATTTTCCTGCTACATCAGTTTTTTTACATTTTAGTATTCATTTGTTTTTAATAGAATTATACACCTCTATTAACTTTTTTCTTGTGGTTTCAGAGGTAAGCAAGGCCGGTGATTTTTATCACTGGCCATTTTTTTTGATGCTGAACTTCACAAGCAACCTTTAGCCCGGATATATTTATTTTATAAAAAAACCATTGAGTATTCCGAAATGGAAATGCACTCGTTGAATGAAGCACATAAAATATCAAATCAATTTGCCAGAATGAGTAGTACTGAAGTTTGTTGAAGTCAGCAGAACAAAGAAATGCCGCACTCCTTATGAACTCTTTTTTGAAAAAGGGTATGAAATTTTGTTTCGATAAATTATTGAAGAGGAAATGGTATTAAAAAATGATGCAGGGAGCTACTATGCAAAATGATGAATAAATTTATACAACAGTGTAGAACGATTTAAGTTATTCTTCACCCTAACACTTTTTCATTTTCTTCATCAAAACACTTAGTGATTTTTTACGTTTCAGTAAAGTCGCTTGTATGCATTCCAACAAAAAAGGTTACGCAAACGCATAACCTTTCTTTTCATTAACGGGGGAGCACTTATTTTACTTTACTCCAGTTCTCGCCGCTCTTAATGCGGTACAACGTCATTTCGCTCACTTTATATTTTTCAGCCATCTGGCGATACGTTAGCTTTCGCTTCGGATTGTTCAGTTGGTCTTTGATGGTTTTAACCTGTGTGGCCGTGAGTTTTAATCCGGTGGTGCGACTGGCCTGCCGTTTTTTGTAGGCAATTTTTTCCGGACTCTTTTGCTGATGTGCACTCACTTCTTCCTGTGTGGCCCATTTCAAATTCTTGGCACTGTTGTCTTGCTTTTTGTGATTCACATGAATCACATACTTGTACTTTGGAGATTTTTTCGGGCAAAACAATCTGGCCACTTCACGATGAATGTAAATGGTTCCGTTCCCATCTTCCACATGCAGGTTCAGCGTTCTGTAACCCGATGTGAGGGAACCGGTTAATAATTTACCATCTTCATGTACAGAAGTGGTGTAACTGGCAGCCCTCCCGGTGTTGGAGACTGCATATTTCTTTCGAAGATTTTTATAACCGGAAAACTGCATTTGTTTCCATACTTCTCCGGGAACTTTTTTAATCATTGTTTTTTGATTTAAAGGTGATGATTATCAAACATCCTTTACCGTTCACACGTTAAATATAACAAATGTATTTACTACGATGACAACATTTTTAAAAAATCATTTTCCGGCAGTATTGTAATGGAGGGGATTTTCTTCGCTTTTTCGAGTTTACTCCCTGCATCTTCCCCGAAAATCAGGTAGTTGAGTTTGTTACTCACGCTGCCGAGTACCGTACCGCCGCGGGCTTCTACTAGCGCTTCGGCCTCGGAGCGCTTCATGCTACTAAGCGTTCCCGTGAATAGGAAGGTTTTCCCTGAGAGCCCGCCTGATACGGCTTTGCGCTCTTCCTGTTCCAGCTTTACTCCCAGCGCCTCCAGCTCCCGGATCATCTGCACATTATCAGGATTCCGGAAAAACTGCACGATGCTGCCCGCTACCTTCACACCGATATCTTCAAAAGCCATCAGCTGCTCCTCATCCATATCGGCCAGATCATTGAGATGCCGTATTTGTTGCGCCAGGGTTTTAGCGGTGGTTTCTCCCACATAGCGTATACCTAAAGCGTAAATAATCCGGTATAACGGACGCGTTTTGCTGCCTTCTATGGCCTCCTGCAATTTGGCCACCGACTTTTCGCCCATGCCTTCCAGTTGGCGTATCGCATGGTAATCGAGTGTATATATCCCCGGTATGTCTTTCAGCAATCCCAGTTCGTAAAACTTCCGGATGTTCGACTCGCCCAAATGGCGAATATCCATGGTGTCTTTACCTACAAAATGGATGATACGCTCCACCACCTGTGCCTTGCAGTTGATGTTCACACAACGCCACACCGCTTCATCTTCCGGTCGGTATAAGGCATCGCCACACTCCGGGCAGTGTGTTGGAAACTCAATTTTCTTTTCATCACCGGTACGCAACTCCGCAAAAGATTTTACTACCTGAGGAATCACATCACCGCTTCTTTCTATTAAAATAGTGTCTCCAATTTTCAGGTCTTTTTCTTTGATGTAATCTGCATTATGGATAGAGATGCTACTAACGGTAACGCCGCCTACCTGCACAGGTTGTATTTTGGCTACCGGCGTAACCGCGCCGGTTCTTCCTACCTGATAGGTAACATCCAATAACCGGCTGGTGGCCTGGCGCGCCTTGAATTTATAGGCCATGGCCCAGCGCGGATGGTGTGACGTCATGCCCAGCTGTTCCTGCATTTGAAGGTTGTTCACCTTGATTACCATACCATCAATTTCATACGGCAATGCATCACGGTGTTGCTCAAAATCCTGTACATGTGCAATCACCGCCTCAATGCCGTGCACCACTTTTAATTCACGCACCGGACTGCGGAAACCTAAATCCCAAAGCAGTTGCACATTGCCACTATGCGTTAGCAGGAGGGGGCTGGTTTCGGCACCCGGAACGGGTTGCACAAAGCTGATGTGGTATACAAAAGCTTCGAGTTGGCGCCGGCTCACTTCTGCCGCATCTTTAATGCGTAAGGTGCCGGCCGCGGCGTTGCGGGGATTGGCCAGCGGGGCCTGTCCGGATTCAATGAGCGATTGATTGTATCGGTCAAATACAGATTTACTCATCAGTACTTCGCCCCTGATTTCTATCTGCCCGATACCGTACCTGCTGAAAACGGCCTGCAGTGGCAGGGTTTTAATGCGTTTAATGTTTGCCGTTATGTCGTCGCCCACAGAGCCGTCGCCGCGGGTAGCTCCTCGTTCCAGTGTATCATCACTATAAATCAGGGAGATGCTGGCACCATCAAATTTGGGTTCAATGCAATATTCGATATCGTTTGTACCACTGAGAGACCGTACCCGTTTATCCCAATCCCGCAGGTCCTCCACTGAATATGAATTCTGTAAAGACAACATAGGTACCAGATGATTCACCTTAGGAAAATCCTTTACCAGTCCGGGCCCTACACGCTGCGAAGGAGAATCGGGCGTAATCCATTCAGGATGGCCGGTTTCCATATCAATCAGGCATTGGAACAACTGATCATATTCTGCATCGGAAATCAGCGGATCATGCTGCACATAGTAACGCATTTCATGAAACCTCAGCACCCGGCGCAATGCCTCCAGTGCTGAAGGGGTAACCGAAACAGATTGGCCGGTGCGCTTCAGCCACTCATTGGTTTCCTGTTGCATTTCATGAACAGCAGATAAACTTTTCATACCACTCAAAAGTAGTACAGTTTTACCGTTCATTCTTCAGCAGCGATTGCTTTATCACGTGCAGATAATAACAACAACCTGTAACACAGCGGTTCAGTGAATTTTACAGTCCGATACAGGTAAATGTTTTATTTTTCAGATTGATATAGGGTGTATACAATTTTTAAAGCAGGCACATGAAGCAGACAAAAATATTTTCGATGGCTTTTGCCGGAGTGTATCCGTATTATGTACAGAAGGCTGAGAAGAAAGGTCGAACCAGGGAAGAAGTAGACACTATCATTTGCTGGCTTACGGGGTATAATGTAAAACAACTGCAACAACAAATAGACCGGCAGGTTGATTTTGAAACTTTTTTCAACCAGGCTCCGAAAATAAACCCAAACGTCCATTTGATTACGGGTGTGATATGCGGATATCGGGTAGAAGACATTACCGATCCATTGATGCAACAGATTCGATATCTGGATAAACTGGTGGATGAACTGGCCAAAGGAAAAACGATGGAAAAAATATTGAGAAAGTGAAGCAACCTTACAGGGTTATTTTATAATAGTAATGCCTCAACCAACAACGTACAATGAAAAAACTACCCTGGTTATTCAATCTGCTCCTGATTTCAGTGCTCACTATTTCCGGCATGCTAACCTCCTGTTCCGGAAAAGAGGAGGTGGATACACTCGTTTTTAACGCTACCATATATACCGTGGATGAAAGCTTTTCCACCGCGGCGGCCATGGCTATCCGCGAGGGTAAATTGGTAGCCATGGGCAACACAGCATCCCTGTTAAAAAAATTCGATGCAAAAAATAAGATAGATGCCGGCGGGAAGTTTATCTATCCCGGTTTCATTGATGCGCACGGACATTTCACGGGATACGCATTAGACGCCTGGAAAATAAACCTCACCGGTACACATTCATTTGAAGAAGTAATTCAGAAAGTGGTGGAGGGCAGTAAATCTGTTCACGGTGAATGGGTGTATGGAAGGGGATGGGATCAGAACGACTGGCCCGATAAGCAATATCCGGATAAACGCCTGCTGGATTCACTGTTTCCCGACCGGCCCGTATTGTTGAAGCGGGTTGATGGCCACGCCGCGCTGGTGAATGAGGTTGCATTACAACGGGCAGGGATAGACGAACACTTTACCATTGCCTCCGGTGAAGTATTACTGAAAAACGGTAAACCCACCGGTATGCTCATTGACAAGGCCATGGAATATGTGGATGCCTTGATACCCAGGCCTTCAGAAGCCGAATCGATGCAGTACATTCTCGATATGCAGCGTGTATGCCTTTCCGTTGGGTTAACGGGCGTGCACGATTGCGGTATATCCATGCACGAATTTCAATGGCTTGAAAAACTGAACCGGGATCAGGCGCTGAAGCTGAAACTGTATGTATTGATGAGCGATAGCCTGGCATATTATGATTACTGGCTGAAACGAGGTGTTTATAAATCTCCCGCACTCACCATGGGCGGGTTTAAGTTGTATGGTGACGGGGCACTGGGTTCGCGCGGAGCCTGTTTAAAGCATCCGTATCACGATCGTGCAGGCTGGAACGGTTTTCTGCTGAGCAACCCGGAGCACTTTGAACGCATTGCCCAACGCCTCATTGAATCACCCTTTCAATTGTGTACGCATGCCATTGGAGATAGCGCCAACCTGCACCTCCTGAAAACCTATGCCGCGGTTTTGAAAGGAAAGAACGACCGGCGCTGGCGGATTGAGCACGCACAGGTTGTGGATGAAAAGGATATGCATTATTTCAGTGATTATTCCATTATACCCTCGGTGCAGCCCACACAC
>DPFD01000082.1:3441-8867 GCA_003534175.1 Chitinophagaceae bacterium | reverse complement strand
TTTCATCCTGTAAATCCCTCAGGCTACGCATATGGTGGATCCTGTGTTCATATTTTTCGATGTGCCCGTACAGCATGGTCGCATTGCTGTGCATGCCCAACTGGTGGGCAGTACGGTGAATATTCAACCAGCCTGCACCATCTACTTTATCAGCACAAATTTGATTACGGATATCCGGATGAAAAATTTCAGCGCCTCCTCCGGGTAAAGATTCAAGTCCGGCTGTTTTTAAAATACGCATCCCTTCTTCTACAGAAACTTTTGCTTTCCTGAACATGTAATCCAATTCTACGGCAGTGAATCCTTTAATATGTAAATCGGGGCGGTGGGCTTTGATGCGTTGTATCAGCTCGATAAAATAATCCAGGGTCATTTTAGGATGTACACCCCCAACGATGTGCACTTCGGTTACCGGGATACCATCATATTTTTTTACAATATCCAGCATCTGGTCGATGCTCAATTCCCATCCTTCTTCCCGATGGGCATATAAACGGGAGTAGGAGCNNCAGGAGCAGAATGCGCAACTGAACACACACACATTGGTGGGTTCAATATGAAAGTTCCGGTTGAAGTAGGTTTTGTTTCCGTGTTTTTGTTCACGGACCACATTAGCCAGCATGCCTACCAGGCCCAGGCTACCTTCTTCAAACAACAATAAACATTCTTCATCGGTGATGCGTTCTGCCGCATATACTTTCTCTGCAATGGTTTTGAATTCGGGGCGGGTGATGATACCGGATAACTGATTCATTTCTGCTATTCTGATTATNNTTTCTGATACACAGATTATCTGATTTGTTAAAGACGAATGTATATTGTATCGAATAAATAAATAACTTACCAGGCTAAATATAAACACCTGTTTATGCAGATTAAACTTCGTTTGACCGTTTTGAGCTTTTTTCAGTTTTATGTGTGGGGGGCCTGGCTCATCACCATCGCTACTTATTTCTTCTCCAACAACATGGGAACGGGGGTGCAGTTCGGGAAAATATTCTCCACACTGGCAATTTCATCCCTTTTTATGCCCGCTCTAGCGGGTATTCTGGCTGATCGATGGATCAATGCTGAAAGATTATATGGAATACTACACATTTTATACGGACTCATCCTGTTGTATGTTCCGCAGGTGAAGGATGCGGATAGTTTATACTATGTCATTTTTGCCGCAATGATTTGCTACATGCCTACCATTTCCTTATCAAATTCAATTTCTTATACTATACTTAAGAACAATAATTTTGATGTAATTAAGGTCTTCCCACCCATACGGGTTTGGGGAACGATTGGTTTTATAGCCGCTATGTGGACCACCAATCTTAGCGGCAGCAAAGCAAACGCGAATCAGTTTATCATAGCTGCCGTAGCCGCAATTTTACTGGGCATATTCTCTTTCACCTTGCCCAAATGCCCGCCACAGCGTACGATTTCCAAAGATGCTTCCTGGATAGAACAACTGGGATTGAATGCGTTCAAATTGTTTGGCAACTACAAGATGGCGTTGTTTTTCATCTTCTCTATGTTTTTAGGAGCTGCCTTGCAGTTAACCAATATGTATGGCGATACTTTTATCGATGATTTCAAACATTTCCCTGAATATGCTGATTCACTGGTGGTAAAATATTCCACCATCATTATGTCTATTTCCCAGATTTCAGAAACCGTATTTATTCTGGCTATTCCCTTCTTTTTAAAACGATTTGGTATTAAGAAGGTGATGTTATTTTCCATGATTGCATGGGTGTTGCGTTTTGCATTGTTCTCCTATGGCGATCCGGCGGAAGGGTTGTGGATGATCATCCTGTCCTGCATTGTATATGGAATGGCGTTTGATTTTTTCAACATCTCCGGTTCACTTTTTGTAGAAACAACTACAGATTCATCCATACGTTCCAGTGCGCAGGGGTTGTTTATGATGATGACCAACGGGGTAGGTGCTTACCTGGGAAGCATGGCCAGTGGTTTTGTAATTGATAAATATTACATGCTGGAAGACGGAACAAAAGACTGGCCGGGCATTTGGCTGGCATTTGCTATCTACGCCGCAGTGATAGCTGTGTTGTTTTCAATCATGTTTAAGCATAAACACAACCCTACTGAAATCGAAAAGATGCAGCATTAGGAAGAATCTTCAGAATTTATTTTATTTAAAAATTGACATGCCAATCCCAGTTTCTTTTATCAGTGTCAATTTTTTGTAAAGCAATTGCGTGTGCATTGATGCCTAATTCAAAATCAGTTCTAAGAATTTCTTCTTTCAATAATTTTTCCGAGTAGGGTAGTAATTTTAATGATTTTGCCAGTTTTTTTGATTTGGATTCATTATAGTTGGTCGGAAATTGAGCATACACTTTGTAATTCGGAAATTGACATAAATATCTGAGTAGTTTCCTTATTCCAGGGAATATCACATCATCAAACACAATAATTCCGTTTATCTCTAACAATTTATCTAGATAAAAAAAGTCAACGAGCAACCAATCTAATTGTTTGGTCGAATCAATGTATGCAAAGTCAAATTTTCTTCCTTTTTCCAATAATGCGGGTAAAGTAATGTAACAATACTCTTCATAGAACTCAACTTTTTCAGAGTATCCCGCTTGAGTTATTAAATCTAATCCATTCCCACCCCAACCTGTATTTTGAAATTTATCTATTACAACATGGCTTCCTCCGTTTTTAACAATCTCTTCTGTGATTGCCAATGTAGACATACCGTAGGCAAGGCCTATTTCAATTGAATGCTTAAACTTGTTATTTTTAATTATGTCCTGTAAAAAATCACATTGATTTTTCCTTGTTTCAGAATGGATATTTATTATTTGATTTTTGCTGTTCGTGAATTTTTGTGTTTCAAAAATTTTTTCAAGTATATCATTCATATCAATTAATTGATTTTTTTATTTGGTTGCTGTTACTGTTTAACCTGTGTGCAAAAAAGTATGACAACTCGAATGGTGTAAATGTCATTCAGTAGCGAATGTACGAATAAGCAGTAAAAGCTGAAAAAATCATTCCGGTCCTTGTTGTTCGTTTATGTGTTGCAATAGGTTTGATTTTTCATTCCTTGAACTTTATAAAAGATGCACTTTTTAACCTGAATTTTGCAGCGAAATTAAATGATAATATTGGGTGTCAGTATTTGCAAAACTCAGCCGTTTTTTTTTATCATTCGTTAAAGGAACAAAAGGTTAAGCACAATAAAAAAAAAGTCCCGTGTTTGCGGGACTTCTTCATGTATATCTCGTGGTTATAATTATTTATGCGCCTCTATCTTCTTAACGAAATTTGATTTTGGCTGAGCGCCTACCAACTTATCCACAACCTGACCGTTCTTCAGGAACAGGATTGCCGGTATACTAGTGATGCCATAGCTGGCAGAAATTTGAGGATTGTGGTCAACATTTACCTTTCCAACCTTCACCACGCCGTCATACTCCTTCGCGAGTTCTTCAATAACCGGACCTATCGCGCGGCAAGGACCGCACCACTCTGCCCAGAAATCCACTACAGATAATTTATCAGATTCCAGTACTTCGCTTTTANNTAAAATTTGCGTCGTTAAATTCTAGTGCCATATTATTTTGATTTAGGATAATTGAGGTACAAATTTAAAACCATTCTATCAGAAGTGCAGATATGACATATCCACAGACCTGAATTTTAACAGTATGTCAGTTTAAATCAACCATAACCTGAATTTTCGGGTTGTTTTGAAGATATTGTGCCAATTCTTCATTCATGGTAAAATGTTGTTTGTGCTGAGTTTCCAATTTGGCTTTACATTGAAGGGAATGGTCATTCAATTCAATCGACAGCCTTGTTTCGCCATTGAACTTGGAAACATTTTGCGACAGGAACATCACAAAATCTTCAGAAACATCCGCCGGGTGCACATACAAATTGATTTGCTTAGGCAGCGTGATCATGGCATCTGATAATAGTTGAATTCTACTCAACTTGAATTCAAACACATCTTTAGAGAATCGTTTGAGTTCAAAATAACCTTCAATCATTACGATCAACCCTTTTTGTAAATATTTGTTGAAGCGAACATAATCATCGCCAAACAGCATGAATTCAACTTTGCCGGAGTAGTCTTCAATGGTTAATATGCCAAACTGATTGCCTTTTCTTGAAACGCGGGTAGCCGCTTCAGTGATATAACCACTCAGCCGAATATTTTTCTTGTACGTAGACATCACCAGGTTGCTGGCCTTGATTTCATTGAACGCAGACAAGGGCGTGATGTTGAAGTAGCGCTGCTCGAAAGCGTAATGATCGAGTGGATGGCCGGTGAGGTACATACCAATCACTTCTTTCTCATAATCGAGTTGTTCTATCAATTCCCATGGATTGCAGGGCGTTAGTTTGGGAGCAGGAATTTCAGGCATATTGCTCTCCCCGAACAAAGTGTGGGCCGATTGAGTAGACTGAGACTGATAGGCTTGTCCGTACCGGATGATTTTTTCAAGGTTGGAGGGTTCACCCGGTGGCTGGTACAAATACATGGCACGATGTATATCAGGGAATGCGTCGAATGCACCGCTGTATACCAAGCACTCCAACGCTTTCTTATTCACCGACCGCAGGTTTACTTTTTTCACAAGGTCGTAAATGTCTTTAAACGGACCATGCTTTTTTCGTACTTCAATAATACTGTCTATAGCTGCGGTTCCAACTCCTGCAATGCCTGTTAATCCAAATCGGATTTCACGAGCGGTGTTTACCGAAAAACCATGGTACGATTCGTTGATGTGTGGCCCCAGTACCGGTATGCCCATTCGCTTACATTCTTCCATAATGGAAGTGATTTTTTCCTTGCTGCTGGCATGGTTGAGCAGGGCAGCCATAAATTCACCCGGATAATGCGCTTTCAGATAGGCAGTCTGATACGCCACAAATGCATAACAGGTGGAGTGGGATTTGTTGAAAGCGTATTCTGCAAACGCTTCCCAGTCGGTCCATATTTTTTCCAATTTATCTTTGGGGTGTCCTTTTTGTGTTGCCCGGTCCATGAAATTGGTTTTCATTTTATCCAGCTGTTCCCTGTTTTTCTTTCCCATTGCTTTTCGTAGCAAGTCGGCATCACCTTTGGAAAAATCGGCAAGCAACTGAGAAAGCAACATCACCTGTTCCTGGTAAACAGTAATACCATACGTTTCATCCAGATAGGTTTTCATCTCCGGTAAATCATAAGTAACTCNNTTACGGTTGATGAAGTCAGGGATGTAACTCAACGGTCCGGGGCGGTACAAGGCATTCATGGCGATGAGGTCGTCGAATTTATCTGGCTTCAGTTCCCGCAGGTATTTTTGCATTCCCGGACTTTCAAACTGGAATGTTCCAAAGGTCTCACCTTGTTGATACAGTTCAAAAGTTTTCGTGTCGTCGAGAGGTATCTGGTCGATGTCTATTTCAAT
>DPFD01000082.1:0-3393 GCA_003534175.1 Chitinophagaceae bacterium | reverse complement strand
GAGGAAGTCCATCTTAATTACACCCGCCGCTTCAATATTATCTCCGTCAATCTGTGTAACACATAAGGTAGAATCTTTTGACGTAGCTACGGGAATAAGGTCGGTAAGATTACTGGGCGCAATGATGATGGCAGAGGCATGCACGCCGGTATTGCGGACTGATCCTTCCAGGGCTTCAGCTTCACGAAGCACCTTTGAAAATTCGTCGTTGCTCTGGTAGATGCTGCGAAGCTTTTTAATGTTCTCCACATCATCCGGCGTTAATTGTGTTTTTTTAAGGTGGATGGATTGCTCGCCTTTCTTTTCTTCCTTGTATTCTATTTCAGAATGCAACACATCTTTCAGCGATATGCCCGGCTTTTCCGGAACAAGTTTGGTAAGCATGCGACTGTCAGCAATCGGGATATCCAGCACACGCGCCACATCTGCAATACTCGATTTGGCAGCCATCGTACCATAGGTGATGATTTGTGCCACCTGTTGCTTGCCGTATTTATCCACTACATATTCTATCACTTTCTGTCGGCCAACATCATCAAAATCTGTATCAATATCGGGCATCGACTTACGCTCCGGATTCAGGAAACGCTCAAAGAGGAGATTGTACTTAATGGGATCGATGTTGGTGATACCTATACAATAGGCAACGGCACTGCCCGCAGCAGATCCACGACCGGGGCCTACAAACACGCCCATGTCTCTGCCTGCTTTAATAAAGTCACTTACAATCAGGAAGTAACCGGCAAAACCCATTTTACGAATGATGCCCAACTCGAAATTTAAACGTTCCTCAATGGCCGGGGTAAGTATACCATAGCGGATTTTAGCACCGCTCCAGGTGAGGTGTTCAAGGTATTCATCCTGCGTTTTGTAGGGTGGCGGAACTTCAAAAAACGGCAGTAAAATTTCACGTTTTAAATCAAGCAATTCAACTTTATCAACAATTTCATTGGTGTTATCAATGGCTTCAGGCAAATCACTGAAAGTAGATAACATCTGTTCAGTGGTTTTCAGGAAGAACTGATCATTGGGAAAAGCAAAACGTTTGTTGCGAACTGATACATCATCATCTGCAAAATCAGACAGGGAAGGGGTGGATTGCTTTTCGCCGGTATTGATACACAACAGAATGTCGTGTGTGTTGTAATCTTCCTGTTCCACATAATGCGAATCGTTGCTGGCAATCACTTTCACATTATACTTCTTTGCAAATTTTAAGAGCACCTCATTTACCTTGTCTTGTTCGGGTATGCCATGCCGTTGTAACTCCACATAAAAATCTTCCTGAAATATATTGAGCCACCACTTGAATTCATTTTCTCCTTCTGCTTCTCCTTTTTTCAGAATGGTTTGAGGAACCAGTGCACCGAGGCAGCAGGTGGTGGCAATCAAACCTTCATGATACTGATGAATCAGTTGTTTGTCGATACGCGGATACTTGGAATACATGCCTTCCGTAAAACCCAGTGAAGTGAGTTTGATAAGATTTTGATAACCCGTAGCATTTTTGGCCAACAGTATCTGATGGTGCCGGGGATCCTTCTCTTCCTTACTAAAAGTTTTTCGCGTACGATCCTGAGTGATGTAAAATTCACATCCCACAATGGGCTTAACCAATGGTTTTCCTGCGGCATCCTTATGATTGTAGGCTTCTTTTACAAACTCAAACACGCCGAACATATTTCCATGATCGCTGATAGCAAGCGCCGGCATCTTATCTGCAATCGCCTTTTTGTAAAGTTTTTCAATTGAGGCTGCACCATCCAACAACGAAAACTGAGTATGTACATGCAGGTGTGAGAATTTCATAGAGAAAAGTAGTTAACAGGTTGAAAATCAGCCAAATGAATAAAAGGGCGTCAGTTCCTGCAAAGTTCGGAAACTATCCATTGCCGTGAAGGATGTGTTTTCCACAAAAAAGTGTAAAAGTTTAGAAGTTTGGATAGGATAAAAAGGCTTATTTATTTAACTTTGCACCCGTGTTAGATCGGATTATGTTGTAACACAATAAGTTGCATAAAGAAGAACGGAAAGAAATCGGAAATCACTTCGGTGCTTTCTAATGTAAACCCCCAGAACTCATCGGAATGAAAAACTTATTGTCTCTCGCTTTATTTATCTTGTTGGTTTCAGGCCTGCATCTTCAGGCTAGTGCACAGCAGACTGACAATACAGCTACACAAACTGAATCCACACAAGAATCTGACGTTGCAACACCTGCAGCCAAAGCAGCCATCATTCAGAAAAAACCGCGCAGTACCACACAAACTGTATTGAACAAAATGGCGGCCACAGTACAGAATTTACCATTGTTTGGCTTTATTGACGACTGGTACTATACCCGCTATCGTTTTGGCGGTACCACCAAGAAAGGTGTGGATTGCAGCAGTTTCACCCTGCAACTGTTCCGCGATGTGTATCAGATTTCACTGCCTCGTACCGCCCGTCAACAATATGAAGTTTCCATTAAGGTAAATGAAGATGAAATGCAGGAAGGCGATCTGGTTTTCTTCAACACCCGCGGCGGTATCAGCCATGTGGGCGTATACCTTGTGAATGGTTATTTTGTGCACGCCAGTTCAAGCCGTGGCGTAATGGTGAGCAACATCCGTGAGCCGTACTTCAGTAAGCGCTTCCTTGGCGCCCGCAGGATTGTTGGTCCGATGAATGGGTTGCTTTAATCTATCCTTTTAATTTCAATGTAATAATTGCCCGCTGCGGTGAGCGTAGCATTGCGACAGGCGATTTTTTTCCATTCGGTGGTAGGTTCAAGTTTCACCAACCGGTTGCAGGATGTTTGTACCTCCACCGGCATATTAAATCCGTCTATGCAACGTGTCCAGCGATAGTAAATCCATTTTTTATCTTTTCGCCACTCCAGTACCGGCACCTGTGTGGTGGATAAATACTGACTGAACATTTTGTTGAAATTTTTCCCGGTTTGTGTATTCCAAAAGTTAAGCAATGCGGGAGTGTTGATGTAACCATGACGAAAATGGGCAACCATCTTGCGAAGCGTGCTGCTAAACAACTCATCATCGCCAATGGTTAAACGCATCATGTGTATGAGTGCTGCGCCTTTCGGATACATGTCTGATGAACCTTCGTTCCGTACGCCATAGATGCCCACAACAGGACTATTATTTTCAATGCGATCCAAAGTGCCTTGCATGAAGGAATCAGCCGCTGCTTTTCCGGAGAGGGATTGCGTGTACAACACTTCGGTATAAGTTGTAAAACCTTCGTGAATCCATAAGTCGGCCATGTCATCTGCCGTCAGGCTGTTTCCAAACCATTCATGTCCTGTTTCGTGCACAATGATGAAATCCCACAGTAAACCAAATCCGCTATTCGACAAATCACTGCCCAGGTAACCATTCATGTATGCGTTAC
>DPFD01000016.1:7554-9703 GCA_003534175.1 Chitinophagaceae bacterium | reverse complement strand
GAAACCGGCTGGCGGGCATTTCCTGTAATCGCAATGCCACTCTCAAAATTCTGCAACTTATCCGTGCCTTTACGCTTCGGGCCCAAAAAGTTAGAGAGGAGTAGCAGCATGGTAATGAGTCCCCCGGCAAACAAGAGCTGAATTAAAATCGGGAGATAACTTGCCGCTGATGTCCCGGCTTGAGATTGTAGAATAAAAAACTGCATGTTGTTTAAACATTGTTTGGGCAAAAGTACAACACCCGCACTGATAAACAATTAATATTGAATGAATTTAGACTCTAAAAAAACAAATCCCGGAAACAGGTTCCGGGATTCTTCAAATTATTATTAATTGAATATGTAACTGCCTTTAACGGCCTCCTCGCCTAGGTGCAGCGGGGTCATTATTAGTCACAAATTCCTTAAATGTAAGCAACTGCTGATCTTCAGGAGCTAAAGCCAATGCCTTTTCGATGTATTGTAAAGACTGCTTTTGGTCTTTTTTAGTGTTGTAGTAATAGCCGATAAAGAACCTGTACGCTGTGAGTAGTCTTGTTTTTACATTGGGCTTTGTGGTATCTAATTCAGCAATTTGAATGGTTTTTTCATAATGCGGCACGGCCAGTCCTAATTCACCACTTGAATCAATGATGGCATTTGCATTCCCCAACATGTAATGCCCCATAATGTCTTCAGGATATTTCTGAGCATATTCTGTGAAATACACTACTGAAGAGTCCATCTTGTCTGCCAGGTAATAATTATAACCGGCATTAAACAAATCAACGTTACTGTAGTTTCTGCGCACCTTCATTACCCTGGCATACCAGTTTGCGGCCGAGTTATACTGTTGCTTACTTTCATAGGATTTAGCCAGGTTGCGTATGTATGACAATTTATTAGCTTCGATGGAGTCAATCTCTACCGCTTTAGCAGTGAGGGTTTCAACCTTCATTGAATCTGCAGGATTATTTAGCATTAACAAAGCGTATGTGGCATAGTCACCGGCACCGATTTTTTCAGGGTCCTGCACTTTAAAGAAGGTTTCATAATTCGTTCTTGCATTTACGGTATCTTTCAGCTTCATATATGAAAGTGCTTTCAAGCCATAAAGATTTGGATAGGCGTTTTCACCCTCAGCAGCTATGCAGGCATCAGAAGCTGATAAGGCATCATTAAACAGCCCCTGCGCATATTTCATAGAAGCTCTGTAAAAACAAGCCTTTGGATCATCATCCGAATGCTTCAACCATTGATCCAGATAATCTGCTGAACGCGGCACATTGGTACTGTAAAAATAATTAAAAAGGTTACCATACACCGGTGCATATGCTGGATCTTTTGATATGGCATCATTGTACAGTGTCATATACAAATCTTCCTGACCTACTCCCTGGGTTTGATATAGTTTACCCTTACGGTACAGTGCACGTACGTAGTTCGGATTCAGCCGTAAAGCAGCATCATAGCTCAATACCGCATTACCGCCATCTCCCAGTTTACGATAAGCATCTCCCAGATTAGTCAGTACTTCTGGATCTTTGAAACCTTTAATCTTTGTTGCACGTGTAAGTACATCCACTGCATAAGCCGCATCACCATTCTTGGTATCCGGATTGGAATTGGCAAACCCAATAGCATTCAACACCGGAATGCTTTTTCCACCCGACAAACTGATAGCGGATTCAAATTTCATTCTGGCGTCTGCAGCTTTACCTTCCAGTAACAGTACATGCCCTGCTCCTGCAGTCAGCAGCGCGCTGTTGGGGTTGGTTTGCAGGCTTTTCTGATACCACTGCCCGGCTTCCTTTAATTGCTCCAATCCAATCTCCGCCTGTCCGTATAAATAAGCGGCCTCCTCATTCAGGGGGGTGGAGCTTACCAATGGCTGAAGCGCCGTTTTGGCACTTTTATACCTTTCATAATACATGAATTTTTTTGCCTGATCAACAGATTGTGCAATCACACTGCTGCCAAACAAAACAACTGCTAAAAGCAATGACCCGGTTTTAATTCTCTTCATCGTGTAACTTTTGTTTATAGACTCAAATTTTTCCTTCCTGAATATAAGGAAGCGTTAAAGTATTTAAATTATTCTGTGATGCGGACATTCCGAACTTCCAGTTCCATCATTGGTGCAAGATAAGCCCTTCTGAATATTAACTGGC
>DPFD01000016.1:3856-7536 GCA_003534175.1 Chitinophagaceae bacterium | reverse complement strand
AACTTTCTTTTACAACGTAGTACAAACCCCGTACCAATGGATATTTATTAAAAAGTATATTCATCTGTTCAGGCTGTACAAACATTGAATCCTGCTCATGATACAGAGAAGCTATTTTAACTTTTTTTAACATCTCGCGCTGTGCTTTCACCTCCGGGTTACCAATCCAGCTAATACCGGTGAATCCAATCGCCTTTGGATTATTAGAAACGTACTCCAGTACTTCTTTGGAATTCTTCCCTGCTTTAATACGGGTATTCACAATTTCAGCACCCTGCATCAGGGAGTCTTTGATGAAGCGATACGCACTCGTAGCATTTAATCCGTCGAACACCAGTTCATACTCCTTTTCACGGTAAGTTCCGGCCAGCATGCNNATGGATAAGACTATCGGGATTGGAGTTATGTACAATCACGGCTATGGCATCTTTGGCTACCATGTTCCACTTTGGAAAATAACTCAATGTATCGTGCAGCCACTTTTCTTCCGACGGGGTTAATGCCCGCGTTACAATCACCGCTCGGGTAGCGGTATCAAAAAACAAATCTTTGAGGCAATCGGCTTCGGTTTTATAGTGCACTTCAATGCGAGCATCCGGATAGGTAGCTTCGTACATGCGTACCTGTTCGTCTATTACAGGTTGAAAGGATTCATCTGCCGAAATGCGGATAAAGCCCGACTGATAGGTATCAATTGCTGCTTTTTCCTGCCGGCAACCACTGCCAGTCCATCCAAACAACATTCCACAAAATACAATCACCGCAAACCTCATGACCTGAAATAGTTTTTCTTATACCCTCTGTACAACCTGAATATGCCATATAATAAACATACTCCGCCAAAAACTTTCATCATGGGGTCGTTCAGGCGAGACTGCAGACCCACATCAAATTTTTTGAAGAAAATAAGAAACACGCCCATTCCGAGCCATAGCGTGCCCATCGCAAAATCCATAATACTTCTCATCCTGACCAAGCCTTTTTCTCTCTCAGAAAATTCCTTTTTTTGCGAATCCATATCCTACAAATTGAATGGCAATGTACGATTTTTTTTGCGCCTGTAATTTCCGCATACCGTTCATCCCATTCTGCGAGGAATTACAACTGCTACCATGATACAGCCAAAGGGGAACCTTATATTTGCACCATGAAGATTTTGATGGTGTGCCTGGGTAATATATGCAGAAGCCCGCTGGCCGAAGGAATTCTACAGAAAAAAGCCCTGGAAGCCGGTTTGGGCTGGGAAGTACATAGTGCCGGAACGAACCAGTACCATATAGGCTCTGCCCCACATCCACTGAGTCAGAAAGTGGCTCAGTTAAATGGTATCGATATCAGTGAACAAAGGGCAAGAAGAATTCACCATGGAGACATGGATGATTTTGATGTGATTTATGCCATGGCCACCGATGTGCTAGAAGACATCAAAGAAATTACAGGAAGTGCCTTTCGGGCAGATAAGGTAAAGCTGTTTATGCATGAACACCCTCAGGCCAGCATTACAGATGTTCCTGACCCCTGGTATGGGGATGAATCCGGATACCATGAAGTGTATCAGTTGATTGATGACGTATGCAACCAAATTATTCAAACGTATAAAAGCACTGCGAAATGATTAAACCCGCAATCCCTCAGGGAACCAGAGATTTTGCATCTTCCGTAGTGCTGAAGCGCCAGTATATATTGAATGCCATCCGTGATGTTTTCGAAACCACAGGATATGAGCCACTCGAAACGCCGGCAATGGAGTTGCTGGAAACCTTAACCGGCAAATACGGCGATGAAGGCGATAAACTCATCTTTAAAATTCTGAACAACGGTTTATCTGATCCCGCTCATTCTGAGAAAGCCAAAACAGGATTTCAGAAAATACTGGAAGGAAAAAACAGTGACGATATTACTTCCCGCGCCCTGCGTTATGATTTAACCATACCCTTTGCGCGTTTTGTTGCCATGAACCGGGGCACCCTGCATTTTCCTTTTAAGCGATATCAGATGCAGCCTGTTTGGCGTGCCGACCGTCCTCAAAAAGGCCGTTACCGCGAATTTACCCAATGTGATGCCGATGTAGTTGGAAGCCACTCTCTTTGGAACGAGGTAGAACTGGTACACATTTACCGAAATGCATTCGATGCGCTCGGACTGACAGAGGCAACCATCACCATCAATAACAGAAAACTCCTGGCAGCGCTGGCATTGAAATGCGGGGCTCCTTCGTTGCTCACACAGATCACTATAGCCATTGACAAACTGGATAAAATCGGATTGGACAAAGTGCTGGAATCACTTGCACAGAACGGATTAAATGATGAGCAGGTAAATATTGTGCAAACCTATTTATCCATTACCGGTAGCAACAGCGAAAAAATGGACCGGATATCAGCCTTACTCCAAGGCATACCCGAAGCTGAAAAAGGTATTGAAGAACTTCATTTCATATTGGAAAGAGTACCGGAACATTTTGTAACGATTGATTTTAAACTGGCGCGCGGACTGGATTATTACACCGGCACTATATATGAAGTAAAGGCTCCGGCGAGTGTGCAAATGGGCAGCATCGGCGGGGGTGGCCGTTATGACAACCTCACGGAATTGTTCGGTGTGGAAGGCATCTCCGGTGTGGGCATCAGCTTTGGGGTTGACCGCATATACGATGTAATGGAAACCCTGAATCTTTTTCCATCAGACCTGAACACCCACTTAAAAGTGCTCTTCTTCAATATGGGCGAGGTGGAATCAGCTCAGGCATTTGAATGCTGTGTAGCCGTTCAACGGGCTGGTATATCTGCCATGCTTTATCCTGATGCTGTGAAAATGGACAAACAGTTTAAATATGCACAAAAACGCCTTATACCTTATGTGGTAATCATTGGCAGCCAGGAACTGACCGATAAAAAAGTAGTAGTAAAGCATTTAAATACAGGGAATCAAGTTACTCTCCCTATAAATGAGTTAATTTCACACCTTCAAAATCAAACCAAATGACATTCAGAATGATTGGGCTGATGCTAATTTCAGCCTTGGTATTTACAGCATGTAAAAAATCAAACAAACAAGGAAGGTACATTCCGGAAAACGCCAGCATGGTGGTGCACATCAATGGTGCTACCATCAGTGAAAAACTTCCATGGGATGAAGTTAAAAAAGGTGCGGGTGTACAAAAAATACTGAATGACAGCAGTGTAGATGCATTTGTTCGTTCCATTTTCAATAACCCTGACGAATCTGGTTTGCAAACCAAAGGCGATATCCTCTTTTTCATCCAGAGCGATTCACTGGGAGGTTATGGTGTGATGCAGGCTACCGTACTGGATGGTGCCAAGGTGGCTGCCATTGCAAAGAAAATCGAAGGCGCTAAAACCACCGAAGCCAACGGTGTAACCACAGTGGTGGCAGACAGAGCCGTTATGCAATGGGATAAAACAAAATGTATGGTTGCTTATGATATCCCGGAAATGAACAACAGCAACGCTTATTCGTTTGATATGGATGAGGAAGAAAATGAAGTGGTAAAACCCGGCAGAGACATGGCGGTTACGGTTAAAAACCTATTTGACCTGAAAGAAGATGCATCATTGGCTACCCACGCCAAATTCACCCAGCTGATGAATGAAAAAGGAGATGTTCATTTTTGGCTGAATAATGAAGCCCTGATGGGCAACAGCCCTGAATTGAGCCAG
>DPFD01000016.1:0-3851 GCA_003534175.1 Chitinophagaceae bacterium | reverse complement strand
GTTTGATAAGTTCTATAAAGATTCTTACCAAACGGCTACCATCAATTTCGAAAACGGAAAAATTGAAGCCAATTTGATGGGATACATGGGCAAAGAGATGAACGACCTGATGAAAAAATATAACGGGAAGAACATCAGTAAGTCAATGGCTGAAAAGATGCCTGCTGATAAAGTTGCCGTGTATATGGGAATGAATTTTAAGCCTGAACTGATTAGGGAATTCATCAAGCTGGCCGGTATAGAAGGCTTTGTAAATATGGGCCTTGGCATGTCGGGCATCAGCATGGATGATATCATCGGCTTTAGCACCGGAGAATTTGCCCTGGCTGTATATGATATCCCTGCTCCTGACACAACTAGGTTGTTCCCCGTACAGGAACCAACTGTATTATTTGCTGCGGAAATTAAAGATAAAGATGCTACCAACCGTATGTTGAATGCCATGAAGAAAATGATGGGAAGTGATGAAAGCATGACCATGAGCACTAAAGACAATATGCTGGCCATGAGTAATAAAAAATCCGGCGCAGATGCCTTCCTGAAAAGCAGTGGTGGTAAAGCTGCCTTTTTTGATGAAATTTCCAATGGAACATTCGGCATGTTCATTGATCTGAAATACATTTTGAACGCTATCCCGGTTTCTGCATCAGATAGCCTGGACAGAGCCATGCATCAATACAATGCCGCCATGTGGGATCGTATCATCGTGAATGATGTAAAGCATAAAAACGGAGGTTTACACCAGCATGCTGAAGTTCGCTTCCAGGACACCCAGTTAAACAGTCTGAAGCAATTGAACAACCTGATAAACCAGTTAGTGCTTTGGGAAGAAGCCCGCAAAGCCCGCTACGCTAGCTGGGATGATGCTGAAGATGTAACCGTTGAAGTTGCACCATAATGCACTCCCCTTCCATACAACTGGAATACCTGATTCCGGAGTATCTGGAAAAAGAAAAGCTGGAACGTTCACAAGTGTGGAATACCCGTTTGTCTATCCGTAAAGGTGAGCGGTTACAAATTGTTGCCCCCAGTGGCAGTGGTAAAACCTCACTCGTGCACATGGTATATGGCTTAAGGAATGACTTTTCCGGCGAGGTGCTCTGCGATGGCAAATCATTCAAAACCTTTACTCCCGATGACCTTGCAGCCTGGAGAAAAAACCGGATATCTGTTGTATTTCAGGACCTGCGACTATTCCCTGATCAATCAGCTGAAAGGAATATTGAAGTAAAACGGGTACTTCAACCCTACCATACCGTTTCAAAGGTAACGGAGATGGCTAAACGCTTAGGGGTTTTTGAAAAACTCAGGCAGCATGCCCAAACATGCAGTTATGGTGAACAACAACGTATTGCCATCATCAGGGCCCTTCAGCAGCCATTTGATTTCCTCTTGCTTGATGAACCTTTTTCACACCTGGATGATCGCAATGCGGAAAATGCCTGGGCGTTAATAGAAGAAGAATGTACTGCCAGGGGTGCGGCCATTATCATGATTGATTTGCAGGAGATTCCATTTTACAGTGCTCAGCGAACATTACATTTATAATGACTCCAGACTACAGTACCATATCACCCTTTTTGGTTTCTTCTAAAAGCAAGTGGAGCCGCTCACTGGGATACATTGGATTATGCCTTGGAGTGATATTGCTGTTGTGTTCCGTGCAGATGTACATGAACGTGCAGCAATTCATTGGGGGGAAGGAAATAAAAAAATCAGGTTATGATTTTGTATCTGTAAGTAAGCTGATTACCGATCAGAACATGGGCAAAGACAACCGTTTTACGGCTGCAGAGATTCATGAAATACAAACTCAACCTTTCATAACCGATGCAGCCCCTTTAATCAGCAATGAATTCAGGGCGCAAATCAGTGCAGGAAATATCATCCCTTTCAGTACTGATTTGTTTTTAGAAGCCATACAAGACGACTTTATAGATTCTGTACCTCCTTCCTTCCACTGGAAACCGGGCGAATCTCATGTACCGGTGATTCTATCGGCAGATTATCTGGAGATGTATAACATTTTCGCACCTTCACAGGATTTGCCACAACTCTCTGAAAGCAGTATCGGCAAAGTGCAATTACAACTTGACTGTTAANNACTGCCGGCATTGTTGGATTAAGCAGCCGCATCAGTACGATACTGGTACCTCAATCATTTTTGGAGTGGGCCAATCAAATGTATGGTGGTAAAAAAACGGAACATGCAGCGCGGGTGTATCTGAAAACAGAAAACATCAGCAACCCCGAACTGGTAAAATTTCTGCAGGAAAAAGGTTATTTCGTAAACAAGGAACGCACCCGCAGTGCGCGCATTAAAGTAATCCTTCAGTCATTTGTTAGCGGTTTGGGTATTTTTTCCGTTATCGTAATTCTCTTATCCATGATGTTGTTTGCTTTCTATCTTCAATTGATGATTGCACGCAGCAAAGACAATTTGAAATTGTTACAAACCCTTGGATATTCCCCAGCCTGGCTCAGTAAAATGATGGCAAAGAGATGGATACCGGTGTATACCTTGATTATTATTGTAGCATTAGGCATGACTGTGGTGTTGCAATACGCATTCAGCCTGGCTTTCAGTTATAAGGAAACATTGTCGGCGTTCATTGCATGGCCGGTAATAGCCATCGCCGGCCTCTTGTTGCTGCTTTGTATATGGATCAACAGCAGATTGATTTCACGAGAGTTAAACCGATTATAATCCCTCATAAATTATTGCGGAACCCTGCCCTACTCCAACACACATGGTGGCGAGTCCGTAACGACTCCCTCTTTTTTTCATCTCATGTAAGAGTGGTGCAGAAATACGCACTCCGCTGCAACCCAATGGGTGCCCCAGTGCTATAGCGCCTCCGTTTACATTAACAATTGATGAATCTAATCCCAGTTCCTGAATGCAGGCCAGGCTTTGTGCCGCAAAGGCTTCATTCAGTTCAACGAGTTGGATATCTTTCAGGGTTAAACCGGCTCTTTCCAGTGCTTTACGCGTAGCGGGCACCGGACCAATACCCATGATAGCAGGATCTACTCCGGCTACAGCCATCGACACAACCCGTGCCAATGGAGTTAGATTGTATTGCTTCATAGCCTTCTCCGTTNNCCCGCTGCACCATCATTGATACCACTGCTGTTCCCGGCCGTAACGGTGCCCCCTTTCTTAAATGCCGGCTGAAGATTGGCGAGCTTATCCATAGACGTACTTCTGGGATGTTCATCTTCTTCAAACAAAATCTCTGCTTTCGATTGTTTAACGGTTACCGGGCAAAGCTCTTCCGCAAATTTTCCCTGTTGTTTTGCGGCGGAATATTTTTCCTGGCTGGATAATGCAAATGCGTCCTGTGCTTCACGGGAAACAGCCCATTTTTCAGCTACCTGTTCTGCTGTTTCACCCATGGTGTATGGATGGTACATGGACGCCAGTTCTTTATTGATAAAGCGCCATCCCATTGTGGTATCAAAAATCTGTGCATTCCGTTCAAACGGGGTTGAATGTTTTGGCATAACGAATGGTGCACGGGTCATGCTCTCCACTCCGGCGGCAATAATAATGTCTCCATCGCCACAGGCCAGTGCACGTGCTCCATCCATGATGGCCTGAAGTCCGCTCGCACACAAACGGTTCACCGTTGTTCCGGGAACGGTAACGGGTAAGCCGGCAAGCAAGGCTGCCATGCGGGCCACGTTTCGGTTGTCTTCTCCACTTTGGTTAGCTGCCCCGGCAATCACATCCTCCACCATTTCAGGACGCACCTGAGGATTTCTAAGCATCAGTGCTTTAATGGCGTGCGCTAAAAGGTCGTCAGGCCGAACCGATGACAAAGCTCCACCGTATTTACCAATAGGGG
>DPFD01000272.1:2246-3722 GCA_003534175.1 Chitinophagaceae bacterium | reverse complement strand
CGAAGCCATCACCCGGCTCAACCAAACACTGGAGCGGGTGTATTACATCTTAACTAACGGTAATGAATAATCGAATTATTAATATTGGTTTTTCTCCCTGTCCGAACGATACGTTTATTTTTGAAGCGATGGTAAACGGAAAGATTGACACAGGCTCCTTTCGCTTTGAACCGGTATTGGAGGATGTGCAAACACTGAACGAGTGGGCCTTGCAAAATAAGTTACCCGTTACTAAACTCAGCTACGGGGTGTTGCCATTGGTAACAGGAGCGTATGATTTACTCAGCAGTGGAAGTGCCCTTGGAAGAGGTGCCGGTCCGTTGTTGATTTCAGATGGAAAATTCAACGGTGCTGTGGAAGATGCCACCATTGCCATACCGGGAGCACATACCACCGCTCACTTTTTATTTTCCAATGCCTATCCGCAGGCGAAGCATAAAGTGTTTATGCGGTATGATGAAATTGAATCTTTTGTACAAAGCGGAAAGGGATTGGGAGTAATTATCCACGAGAACCGGTTTACCTATCAGCAAAAGGGATTGCAGCTCATCCAGGATTTAGGAGTGGTATGGGAGAACACCACCGGCTTACCCATTCCGTTGGGAGGCATTGTTATACGAAAATCGATGCCGATAGAAATCAAACGCGCGGTGAACGATTGTATTCGTCGCAGTATCGCGTATGCGTATGCGCAAATGCCGGAAATTTCTGAAATGGTGCGTGCACATGCACAGGAAATGGAAGAGGATGTTATGCGGGCACACATCAGCTTGTATGTAAATGCGTTTACCGAAAACCTGGGCGAGCAGGGGATTCAGGCTGTTCGGGCCTTTGAGAAGATTGCACAGCAACATCAGCCGGGGGATACACAACCTGTTACCATTATTCAGTAAATCTAATCAGGATACAATGCTGAAAAGTGTTGTTTCAATTGATGGGCAAGGGTGTTATCTTTTGTTTTAGTACCTACGGTGCCTACAACCCGGATGCCGCGGATTACATTGGTCAGGAAAATTTCCTCCGCATTCATTAAATAATCGGCGGATATCTGAGTTTCGTGCACTTCGTAAGGGTGGCCCCGTAATGCGTTCAATACTTGTTTTCTGAAAATACCGGCCACGCAGCCTTCCTCAATGGATGGTGTAAGGATTACATTACCGATTCGGCAAAAAATATTGCTGATGGATGTTTCGCATATGCGTTGGTGTTGGTTCAGCAATATAACATCGTCTAACCCCCTCTGTTTTGCTTCATCTGCTGCCAACAGATAATGCTGGTAGTTTATATTTTTAAAGAAGGACACAGGTGATGCCATCACACCGAAATGGGATGAAAAATCAATGTGCAGGGGTAGAGATTCAGGTGCAGGTAGCGGAGCACAGCTCATCAGGTAATCGGGCGGGTTATCGCCATTGGATAAAACGGATAACCGAATCCTGCCGCTTTCCAGTGTATGATGATGCATCAAATTTCTGG
>DPFD01000272.1:1964-2197 GCA_003534175.1 Chitinophagaceae bacterium | reverse complement strand
TAATGCGCGAGTGAGTCGTTCTACATGATCTTCCACAAATAACAACGTGCCTTTATCGCATCGCATGGTTTCAAATACCCCGATACCATAACGAACGGTCAGGGAATCCGGACGAACCACAGGCGTATCACTGTCCAGCAATTGTCCGTTCCAAAGTATAGAAGGCATGTTGAGGGGATGAATCAGCGATTATTCATCGATGATTTTGTTTCGAACGGCGTACATAATAAGGC
>DPFD01000272.1:0-1941 GCA_003534175.1 Chitinophagaceae bacterium | reverse complement strand
CTTAATTTATCACGAATGGCTTCAACGGTACGCGGACTTAAATTAACGATATCTGCAATTTCTTTAGTGCTTTTTTCCTCGCACATCAGCCGCAGGATGGTCATTTCATTATCGTTGAGCTTTACCTCAGGTTGCATCAGCTGCTGAGGGGTAGGAGGTGCATTTTTTTGTTTGAGGTTGGTGAGGAGCGCTTTGTTCGTGAGGCTGTTAAAATAAAACTCCTGTTCGAAGCAGGTTTTAACAGCTTCATAAATGATTTCACTATCGCTGGTTTTGGCCAGGTAACTGTTGGCACCAATTTCCATGAGCTTGGTTACCATGCTCTGGTCTTCCATGAAGGTGAGCATGATTACTTTGAGTTCCGGATTGGTTTTCTTGAGTTCAATTAATGTATCAATACCGTTCATTACCGGCATTTCAATATCTAACAGCACTATGTCTGCCGGAATGGTTTTAACCAGGTTCAGGAGATGAACGCCATTGTCAGCCTCCGCCACAATTTTAATATCTTTTTTGGCACTGAGGGATGTGATGACGCCCGCACGGTACAATACGTGATCGTCAGCTATAATGACTCTTATGGGTTCTGTGATTTCAGCTTTCATATCAAATTCGGTGTGAAATTAATGATTTTCAGTTGTATTTTAAACGAAAATCCATCTATCGAATTATAGGGTAAAATAAAATTCAGGGGAAGTACCCTGAACCCGAAATGGGGTTTTTACGATGTTTTTGCGTGGAAAAAACAGTAATCAGACGGGTAAATGCACATTTTTCACTACCTAAAATGGCCGAAATTAGGGGTATGGAAAAAGTGCTAACAACGGTCTTTAATTGGATGTATATAATTTCAATATTCATATCCTTGACTTTTTTAATCACAATTTCAAAGAGAAAGGATTNNAAGATCAGTTAACTACATTTTTTATAATTATTTATTTAATATCCATTTTTATTTCGTTTTTGTTTCTTCTAACGATTTCTAGGAAAAAGGATATTCCTACCAATTTGCGATTTCTTTACCTCTATCCTTTAGGTGCAATAATTGTGTTTGGGTTTTATGTATTAGGCAGAGTGGAGGTTATTAAGTTTACAACTTACCAATTAATTAATTCGGTTTCTTTGGTTTATCATTTAGGTTTTCTAGGTTTTTTTATTCTATATGAAATTAGTAACAAGAAGCTTAAAAGAATTTCTAAATACCTCTTAGGATTTTTCTTTATGGCTTTAGGGGTGGGAATAATTTACAGAACTGATTTTTGGCGTTTGGACGCAATTGCTGCAAGTATGGGTTTGTTTTTTTTAGCTACGTTGTACTTTATTGATGTATTCATAAATGTGCCTTCGACAAAACTCTCTAACATCCCATCCTTTTGGGTTATTATTGGAATATTTTTACATATGGTAATTAATATACCTCCCCTTACTTTAGCACCATACATCAAGACATACTTTCCAGAGAGTTTTCCAATAGTGGCAATAATTTCATTAAGTGCTTCAATTATTATGTTTTTATCGTTTATAAAAGGTGTAGTATGTTTAAAGAGTCACCTCTAATAATAATATTCTTTATCATCATTTGTATTACTCAGTATCTCATACTGACGATAGTTGTTTTTTATTTGGTACATCAGGCACAGAAGCGCCAGAAAAAGCACTTAGAGCATATTGAAGAATTGAAGCTGATTCAACAAAACGAGATACTAAAAGCCAGGCTTGAAATGCAGGATGAAACCTTTAAAGCCATTTCAAGGGAATTGCACGATCATATCTCGCAACGGCTGTCGTTTATTAAATTGAATTTATCCACCATCACGCGGCGTACGCAATTATTGAATGAGCGACTAAAGTTTGCTACTAATATACTGGCAGAGGCTATGAATAACATGCGCAACCTCAGCAAAACCCTCAACCCCGATCAGGTAATGGGAATTGGGTTGT
>DPFD01000018.1:5215-17362 GCA_003534175.1 Chitinophagaceae bacterium | reverse complement strand
GTCCTTCGGTAATTTCAATGTAGTTGATATCCTGTATAGAAGTAGATACCTTCACTTTCTTTACCGTTTGATCGTGTTGTAATACGAACACCACAACTTCACTCACATCGCTGTTGCGCACAGCAACCTCTTCTTTACTGCCTCCTCCGTTGTTGGCGGTAGAGTCGTCACGGTCGCGCGTGGTTACGGCGTTAATCGGAACACTCAACACATTTTCACGCGTTTCAGTTTCAATATCTGCAGTGGCACTCATGCCCGGTCTGAACGGAATAGGGTTTTTAGCCTGGAGGTCTTTATAGCTTTCCGGTAAAATGCGGATGTACACCTTGTATTGCGTAGCATCGGTGCTGGTAGAGGCATTCAGTGAAGTGGAGGCCGCGCCATTGTTGCTGCTGGCTACCTGGGTTACAATGCCGGAAAATTTTCTGTCGTTGTAAGCATCAATGGTGATGGTAGCCTTATCGCCCACCTTCACTTTGGGTACATCATTTTCGCCTACATCTACTCGTACTTCAAAAGTGGACATATCCGCTACGCGCATCATTTCTGTACCGGCCATCATGTTGCTTCCCACCACGCGCTCACCTTTTTTTACACTCATCAAACTGATGATGCCATCCATAGGGGCAATAATCGCAGTACGGCTTAAATCCTTGTTCGCTCTTTCTAAACTGGCACGCGAACTTTGTGCATTGGCTTTGGCACTTTGTACATTGGCTTCAATGCTGCGAATACCTTCGCGTGCTGCATTGTAATTGGCCTGCGCGGTTTTTAATCCGGCTTCCGCAATGTTGAATTCGTTTTTGCTGATTACCTTATCGTCGAACAGTTTCTTCTGCATGTCGAAGGTTTTCTGCGCCTGTTCCAGAGAGGCTTTCAATGCCTGCAATGCGGCAGTTTGGTTGGCCACCTGCGCCTGGCTGTTGGCAATCTGCGCCTGGCTTTGTGCTAAGATGCTGGCAGCCTGATCGCGCTGCAAACTGTAGATGTCAGCGTAAATTCTGCCGAGGATTTGTCCGGTTTTTACCGTGTCGCCTTCCTTTACATACAGCTCGGTGATTTCTCCGCTGATATCCGGACTAATCTTCACTTCTATTTCCGGATATACTTTTCCGCTGGCATTCACCAGTTCAACAATCGTTCTCTTTTTTACTGTTTCCGTGGTAACCTTTATCCCTTCAGCTTTTCCAAACACACCGGTTTTAGATAATACAATCAACAGTACAATTAAAACACCTGTACCAATCAGTATCCATTTTGTTGTTTTGTTCATAATCTGTTTTTACAGCTTGTGCGGATAGAATCGTTATAATTTTAAGCCCTGGCCTTTGTAAAATTCAAGCACTTTCATTTTGAAAACATAATCGTACTGGCTAATGGCATAGTTCAGTCGTGCGCTTAGTAAATTATTTTGAATGGTAATCCACTCAAATGTATTCAACATACCTACTTCCAGTCTTTTGTTGGCAAATTCAAATGCCTGCTCATTGGCGGCTACATTTTTTTTGGAGGCCTCATACCGTTGCAACGCTACCACCGCATTGTTGTGTGCGGTATAGATGTCTTGCTTCAGGGTTTGATCATCGAGTGTTTGTTGCAGCTCCAGCGTTTTTACATTGAGTTTATTTCTCCTCCATGCGGTTCTCAGGTTATTGCCATTAAAGAGAGGAACCGATAAACTGAGTCCGATGGATTTCCTGAAATTGTTTGATAACTGATTCGTGAACCCCGGCTTGGTGTAACTGAATTGCTGAAAAGGTTGTATCGGCAACACCTGATAATCCACACCTCCCACCTCCACTACACCAATGGGCGTGNNAGCCTGAAATTTCAAGTGTTTGATTGTTGTATGCCGATGCCAGGTTTCCGAAAGCCGCGAGGGTTGGCATCATGGCACCTTTGGAGGCCGCTTCCCATTTGCGCGCTGCTTTCAATCGGAACGCATTTGCTTTTTGCAGGGGTTGATTGAGCAATGCGGTCTGATACACAAACTCCGGTTCCAATGCCGCAATCGGTTCAATGGGAATCAGTTCCACCGGTGGTGCATCCACTTCAAACGGAGTAGCTGCATCAATATTCATGTACGATTTTAATAGCAGGATAGACTGAACGGTATTGCCCTTGGCAGATACAAGATTCACACTGTCGAGCGAAAGTTGTGCCTCCAGTTGTGTGGCATTCAGTTCAGGCAGGGTACCGGCATCCACCATTTTGCGGGTATTGCTTAACTGTGCAACGGTTTGTTTTACCTGAACTTCGGCAATCTTTTCCTGTTCCATTGCCAGCAACACCTGCAGGAATCCATTCGCTGCGGTAAGTGCGATGTCGTACTTCAGTTTATCAACATTGGCTTTAGAGGCCATCCATTCCCATTCATTGGCAAGAATGGTATTGCGTTTACTGAAGAAATTAAAAATTTCTGTACTCGATTGTAATTGTACACTGGCACCAACATACGATTGGGTAATGCGGTTAAAGGTAATCGGGTCCTGGTTGTTTCCTGAATTGAAACTGGCACCGGTACTCAGGCTAAGGTTGGGAATAAGTGCAGCACGGCTTTGATCGTAGTTGAGTTTGGTACGTAGGGCATCCACCTCACTCTGCTTCACACGGATGTTGTTGGCCATGGCATATTCCACCACCGATTTTAAATTCCATTTTTCCTGTGCGTTGGCAATGCAGTGAAAAGTAAAGAGAAAAGACAGCAGCGCCAGGGTATGTTTCATCCTGCAAATTTATACATTGAACTGTATATTCTTATCCATTCATGTATTATATGAAAATTTCTTTTCACCGTTTCTCCGGAATNNATCTGTTTACATTTGCACCGTTAAGGTTCCCGATAAGGGATTAAAAGGGAAGTCCGGTTATATTCCGGCGCTATCCCCGTAGCTGTAAAACCAGTGTTCGCTATATGCGATCAGTGTAAAGTGCTCCATACCACTGTTCTGAGGAACGGGAAGGTTACTTTACTGAGTTGAGCCAGAAGACCTGCCTTTTCAAATTATTACATCACAGCTTTCGGGTGAAAAGCTGGAGAAGTTTGCCGCTATTTCAACGTAACTGCACATTTTTCCTGCATGCCCGAGGGTTTCAACCCATGGTTTTGAAACACATCTGTTTCTTCTTATTTTTTTGCTTCGGGCTGATGCCTGCCGGAGTAAGCGCTCAGGCTGTGACGGATTCGCTACCGGCAGTTGAAGTTTCTGCCACGGCAACTAAAGACCACACCACCTCAACCGTTTCTGTACAGCAATTGGATAAAAAACAACTGGGGGAGATGAGCGCGTTGTCGGTGGCTGATGCTGTGCGTTTTTTTTCCGGAGTGCTGGTGAAAGATTACGGAGGTTTGGGTGGATTAAAAACCATCTCTGTTCGCAGCCTCGGCACACAACATACTGCCGTGATGTATGATGGTATGGTATGGAATGATGCGCAGAATGGCCAGACCGACCTGGGCAAGTTATCGCTGCAACAGATGGAAAACATCACCCTGTTCCAGCAACATCCCGATGTGTTGCTGATGCCGGCCAGAGCCATGGCAGCGGCTTCTGTTTTAATGATGCAATCTTCTGCCACTACCCGCCCTCAACCTCAACGCAGTGCAGCATGGCGGTTGAAAACAGGTTCTTTCGGATTGTTCAACCCGGCAGCAGTGATTGCCCTCTCCAATAAAAAGCGGGTACACCAGCTTTCCGGTGAATGGCTGAAGGCACATGGTCGTTATCGCTTCCCTTCCATTGAACGCGAAGGGAAAACAGCAGAAAGACAAAACACCGGGGTGGAAAATACCCGCATAGAATACGATTTTACATATAACCCGGCCGACAGCAACAAGATACATCTGAAAGCTTATTATTATACTTCTCATAGATATTTGCCCGGTGCCGTTATTGTGAATAATACCTCTGCCGACGATCATCTGAAAGACCAGCACGTAATGATACAGGGCTCCTGGAAGAAACATGTACATGCCACCCGGGCATTCTGGATCAATGCACGCTATAATCATTTGTTCAGTGGGTATACCGATCCTACTTTCAACAACCCGCAGGGTAAACTCATCAACCGGTTCCATCAGAACGAATATTATGTGTCTGCTGCCGTAACTCAGGTTATACGTAAACGTTATGAAGTAGGCTGGGCTTCTGATTATTTTATCAATACCCTGAATCGTAGTGATGAATTTGCCTTCAACTTCCAGCCGGTAGAACGGTATACCTGGCTCAACGCACTCACGGCAAGGTACCAACAACGCTTATTCAACATACATGCCGGAGTAGTTCATACGTATCAAACTGATAAAGAAAGAAACAGTTCAGGCCGAAACCTTAATGTTTTAAAACCATTTGCCGGTATTCATCTGCAACCGCTGCCGCACATTCCCCTGCACCTGAGGGTGTCTTACAAGGAAACGTTCAGGGCACCCTCGTTCAATGATCTCTATTATACCCTGATTGGCAATACTGCCCTCCTTCCGGAAGAGGTGAATCAGATAAATGTAGGACTAACATACAGGCGTACCCTGAATTCGGTGCTCGGTGAATTGTTATTCAGTGTTGATGCATACAGAAATAAAGTCACCAATAAAATTCAGGCAGTTCCACGGCAGAATCTGTTTCAATGGTCGATGATGAATATTGGAAAAGTGATGGTGCGCGGGGTGGATGTATCTGCCGAATGGAAAATGATTCCCCGCGAAAACTGGCTGATTGCCATGAACACAACCTATACCTATCAGCAGGCCCGTGATATCACTCAACCCGGCACAACCGGTTACAAACAACAGTTGCCTTATACACCCCTGCATTCGGGCAATGCGGTACTCAACCTGCAACATAAGCAGTTTGCACTAACCTGGCAGATGCTTTTTTCGGGTTACCGTTACCGTCAGGGCGACCCTATTCCGGAGAATTACCTGGACGGATGGCTGAACCAGGACGTAAAACTAAGTTATGGTTTTAGCATGAAGAAGCATACCCGATGCCGGATATACGCCGAGGTAAACAATATTGGAAATGTTCATTATGAAATCATACGGTATTATCCCATGCCGGGAGTTCACTACCGTGTAGGGATAGACGTAAACTTTGTTCAATTAGAAAATCAACATAAAAACAACTCAAACAAATGAAACAGGTAAGAATGCTCACATGGGCCCTTTGTATTTTTGGATTACAGGCATGCAGTAAAGAAGACAACAACCCTTCAAACCCGGTTCAACCGGCACGCGGTGTGTATGTGCTGAGTGAGGGCAGTTTTTTTGGCAACAACGCCAAGTTGGGATTTTATTCGCTCGAAACTTCCACCTTTGCCGGCGATTATTATTTACAGCAAAACCCCGGGATGACAGCCGGTTTGGGCGATGTAGCCACTGATGTGATTATCTATGGCAGTAAGTTGTACATCATAGTAAACAACAGCAATGTAGTGCGTGTACTCCATGCGGCAAATGGAACACATCTTGCCGATATCGCCTTTACTCCCGCAGCAAAGCAACCTCGTTTTGGCGTAGGGGTACAGGGCAAAATGTTCGTTACCGCCTACGATGGTACGGTGAATATCATTGATACTACCTCGTTAAGTATTACCGGTTCCATTCCGGTAGGACTGAACCCCGAAGGTATAACCATCAGTGGCGATTTTTTGTATGTGGCCAATTCAGGCGGACTCAGCTTTCCCACGTATGATTCNNCGAGTTCACTTACAGAAATTCAAAAGATTACCGTAGGAAAAAACCCGAATAGCATTACCGCCGATGATGCAGGAAATGTGTATGTATCTTGTTTAGGAGATTATGGAGCAATAGCACCAAAAATGGTAAAAATTCAAACATCCACCCGAAATGTGGTGTTCAGTGCCGATACCGCAGCCGGTGTAATCCGGTATTATAATAACCGTTTGTACACCACAGGCGGTTATCTCGGATCGGCTTTTGTGCGTGAATTGAATACAAACAATTTTGCAGCTATACGATCAAACTTTGTAACCGATGGTACAGTAATTACCAATCCCTATGGCATAACCATCGACGAGCAAAATGGTGATGTGTACATAACCGATGCAAAAGATTTTGTAGCCACCGGTGAGTTGTTCTGTTTTAACCCTGCAGGCGTGCGTAAGTTTTCAGTCGCTACCTCTCCGGGTATCAATCCGGTAAAGGTGGCATTTGTGCGCTAAGGCCTCAACAAATCTCCGCGAAGGCTTTTACTTTTAAGATGAAAGGGTTTCCTTTGTACGTGTAATACCGTTCCAATGAAGAAACCCTTTTTCTTTTTTCTCCTTTCCGGTACATGGTTTTCCGGTGTGGCGCAAACGCAGCTTAAGGCCGATGAAAATACAGATACCACACAGTCGCTTGAACAGGTGGTTGTGCAATCTTTTGGTTACAATGCGCATCCCGCCCGTGTGCCTGCTGCTGTTTCTTATCTGTCGGCCCCCGATTTAAACCGGTTCAATGGAAATGATTTTGTGGCTGCGGTGAATACGGCACCGGGTGTGAAAATGGATGAACGCAGCCCGGGAAGCTATCGGTTAAGCATACGCGGTAATTTGTTGCGCAGTACGTTTGGGGTTCGCAACGTTAAAGTGTACTGGAATGGGATTCCCTTTACCGATGCTAACGGTAACACCTACCTGAACCAGATTGCATTCCAGAATATTGGCAGTATGGAAATACTGAAAGGGCCTTCCGGAAGCCGCTACGGTGCCGGTACGGGAGGAGTGCTGTTGCTTCAGTCTGAAAGACTGCAGGATACCGGCATGGGCGTTCGTGTACACGCTGCCGTGGGCAGTTATGGTATGTTTACGGGTGGTGGCAGGCTGGCGCTGAACAATTCATCCGCTCAGCATCTGCTGTCTTATAGCCATCAGCAATCAGACGGATACCGAAACCACAGCCGGTTGGTGCGCCGCGTGGCTGATTATTCCGGTGTGTATCAGTTATCTCCTTCTCAAAAATTGCACACGCATTTTTTTTACAGCAATCTGTATTATCAAACACCCGGAGGCTTAACACAGCAGGAAGTTGCAGTAAATCCGCGTCTCGCTCGCCCCGGAGCAGAAAATCAACAGGCTGCCCTATACCTGAAAACATTGTATGCAGGCGTATCTCATGAAGCCCGGATAGGTAACCACTGGAGTACAACCACCAGTGTGTATGCATCCAACACACGTTTTAAAAATCCCACCATCCGCAACTACGAACGCAAAACAGAACAGGGTGCCGGTGGCCGCCTGGAAGCAGCGTACTCAAACAAGGAATGGAAATTGGTGGCCGGGGGAGAATTCCAACACAGCTTCACCAATGCCGGCGTATATGGAAATGCCGGCGGGGTAAGGGATACATTGCAATCGCAGGATGAAATCAGCAGTACGTTATATAATATTTTTGTTCAGGGAGATGTAACCCTGAAGCAGTGGTTGTTTTCTGCCGGCGTGAGTTACAACTCCGGTACCTATCGTTTTCGGCGCGCCAATATTCCGGGTTTTGAGCAACAGTACCGGCAGTTTAAGCCGGATCTCATCCCCCGTATAGCTGTACACCGGCGTGTAGGAAAATATGTAAACCTATATGCTGCCGTGAGCAAAGGTTTTTCACCCCCATCTATTGATGAGGTATATGCCAGCGATGCGGTGTTCAATCAAAACCTGAATGCAGAGCAAGGCACGAATTATGAACTCGGAGTAAAACTGCTGCCGGTGAACAATGTTTTCTGGGGTGAATTGGCGGTGTATTATTACAGACTGAATGAAACCATCGTCAGCCGCCGGGATTCTACCGGAGGAGATTATTATGTAAATGCCGGCACTACCGACCAGTGGGGTGTGGAAAGTGCATTGAACTACCTGGCATTGAATCAGCCAAATCGATGGTTATCGTATGTGAAGTGCTGGACGAGCATAACGTTAACGCATGCACGCTTTGTAGATTATCAGAAAGCGCAGGGAGATTTTGATGGCAACCACTTAACGGGTGTGCCCTCCCAGGTGGTACAAACGGGAGTAGATGTGAAAACACGTAACGGCATTACGGCAACGGTGAGCCATGCCTTCACCGGTAGTATTCCGCTAAATGATGCAGGCACATTTGTTGCACCGCACTACAACCGCCTGTTTGCGCGGATGGATTATACATTACCGGCGAAGGGAAAGATGAAGAGCGCATTGTACCTGACCTGGGAAAAATCATTCAACAATCCGTTTGGTTTAGGAAACGATTTGAATGCGGCTGTCAACCGCTATTTCAATCCTTCCGCCCCGTGGCAAATAACCGGTGGAGTGGTATTAAAATTTCGTTATTAGCAAAAGGATGGGGAAGCCCCTGTTTATCTTTGCGTAAAAATTATATCCATGAACTTCAGCGAACTATCTGTACAGCAAATTATTACGGTAAGCTTTACCCTGTTTGCGGTGATTGATATGCTGGGAAACACGCCGGTGTTGTTATCGCTCAAAGCCAAGATGGGCGGGCATATTCGGGCATTACCGGCTACGCTGGCCTCGGGGGCGCTCATGTTGCTGTTCCTGTTTTTTGGAAAAGAATTTTTGGGGTTGATGGGGCTGGATGTAAAATCATTTGCCGTAGCGGGTAGTATTGTAATATTTATCATTGGATTGGAAATGGTACTCGGACTTGAATTTTTTAAAACCGATCCTAACCCGCGCAGCGGGAGTGTAGTGCCCATTGCGTTTCCGCTGATTGCCGGTTCGGGTACGCTCACCACCATCATGTCGCTGAAAGCCAACTTCGCCAACATCAATATTTTTGCCGGCATCCTGATCAATTGTGTGGTTATTTTTGTGATACTCGGTTCATTGAAATGGATTGAAAAGGCGTTGGGTCCGAGCGGACTCATCGTGGTCAGGAAGTTTTTTGGGGTGATATTACTGGCCATTGCGGTAAAGATATTCGGCACCAACCTCCAGGATTTCGGAAAATAGGGGAAAAGCCGCGGGCCGCTGGTTGATTTTTTGAAACAATAACCGATAATCTGGGAAGTTCTTTATCTTGCGTGGTTCAAAGCAGCCGGTATGTGTCAAGCACCCTGTTGCGTTCTTTTACAGGATTGGTCTCGTAGTACAATGGATAGTATAAGAGTTTCCGAAGCTCCAGATCCAGGTTCGATTCCTGGCGAGACCACACTTTCAGTTTCCACTCAATCATAATTTTCTTGCAGGCCCTTTTTTTAGAAAGGCTGTTGTCTTAAGTGTTCAATTATTCAATAAAATTAAAATTTTGGTACGTTATGGTTAGTCAGAGACTAACCATAAGCTTTATAATAGTTGCCAAACATGTAATTTTAGGAGATGATGGAAGGCGGCTATAAAATGAGGAATCAGGCAGCAATTCATTTATAACCTTCGCTGTGGTGGAATGGGTGGATGTATTCAGCAGAAAGGAATACAGAGATATAGTGCTGGATAGTATCCGGTTTTGCCAGCAAGAGAAGGGACTGCTACTGCATTGTTGGTGCATTATGAGTAACCATTTACATCTGGTTATATCGACCCGTAATGAAAATCTAAGTGATGTATTGCGGGATTTTAAAAAATATACGAGCAAACAAATAATAAAAGCAATTTCGGAAAATACACAGGAAAGCCGGCGCGAGTGGATGCTTGAAATATTCAGGAGAGAAGGTGCAAAGAATAGCCGTAACACGAGGTTTCAGTTTTGGCGACAAGACAACCGGCCGATGGAACTATACAGCGGAAAGTTTATAATTCAGAAAATGAATTATGTTCATAATAACCCTGTAGAAGCCGGCATTGTAGTTAACCCTGAATACTATTTGTACAGCAGCGCCAAAGATTATTTTTATTCAAAGAAATGCGGTTTACTGGATTTGGTTTTTCTTTAAGTAGATGGTTTGACGGCCACGTTTTCAACGAGACCGATGCTTTGTTGCAAACAAAGCATAACAGATTTAAGTTTGTTGTTGGGTTACAAGGGAAGACTAAGGAGAACGGGGGAACGATGGAAAGATGGAAAGAAATAATATGACTTCGATTTAATTATTTGATTCGAATTCCTTTTGCCATTTTTTTTGAAGGTCTCTAAAAGTAGCTTTCTCCACTACTGTAATAGTATCAAACTCATAATTTAGGACGTAGATAAAATTCAAATTTGATTGTTTGGAATTTTTATTTTCTGAATCAATATCCAAATTAATCCCTATCAATTTGAAATTAGGTATAGAATCAAATTGGGGGTCTAAAGAATATTTTATTTTATTTGAATTTTTTTTATACTTCAAACTCAAATTTCCGGTTTGATTATTATTCGTATTTACTACATATATTAATTCTTGCATCTTTTCACTTATCATCTTCTTTGCATAAGATATACTTGAAAAATTTGTTCGTAATTTTGAGAAATCTAATAGCCAGGAATACAATTCTCTCTCAATAGAATCGGTTTTAGCTTTATTAATATTCCATTCCATTGGCAAGTTCATAACAATTCCAAAATCATCAGATTTATTATGTAAAAAATTATAATAATCTGAATTTACATTCTGACCTTTAGTGTCAAAAATTGTATACGGAATTCTCAACCACCTATATGAACTATTCTCATAAATATAAACTGTATCAATTTCATTTCCAATAAATGCCCCAATATTTGAAAACTTTGGTATACTCCGTATGATTTCAAATTTTTCTAATTGGGAACTATCTTTTTTTAAGATCTTCTCGCCAGAACAAGAAAAAAATATAATGGTTAAAAAAATACCTCTCATCTAATTTGCTTGAATTGTACAAGAAATAGGAGATATATAATTTGTTTTGATTTTAACTCCAAAAGCGCAATCTATTGTTACATTGAATCGCGCGCTAAGTGTACAAATTATTTTACTTCCATCAGACCAAATAATTGGTGGAGAGGCAACCACTTCCATATTTGGAGTAAGACAAATAGGAATATCTCCACTGATAGCTGAACTTCCATTATAAGTCGCACTTACAAATTTCCAATTAGCATTTGAATTAGGCCTTTTGGAAACAGTTGAGTAATGGGCTGCAAATTCTTGAGAATAGCCAAAACCATAATCTACATCATAAAAAGCCCATTGAAAATCCTTATATTTAATCTGTTCTCCCGAAGTTACGTCAATTTATACATTCTCATTAATTACGGATAATTGATTTAATGCTGAACCATTTATTGCATTTAATAGTTCCCCACTGTACTCACAACCTAACTTACATTCATCAATAGGGAACCCTATCCCACCCCCGTTGTCTGTAGTGTTCAATTATTCAATAAAATTAAAATTTTGGTACGTTATGGTTAGTCTCTGACTAACCATAAGCGGAATAAAAAATGCCCGTCTGAATTCAGACGGGCATTATCATTAAACCAAATATGCTACATCATTGTGCTTACAGGCGAATCAGCTTTTTCACCTCCCGGTGCATTCCCTGCTGCACTTCCAGGAAGTAAACGCCGGTTTTTAATGTGCCGCCTGCTTGTTTGTTCAACCCCGGTACAATGTTGAACTGCTCCACCACCATGCCGTGTATGTTGAGGATGCGTGCCTGAATCTTTTCTTTTGACAACGCCTCCACATGTATTTGAAACATACCCGCCGTAGGATTTGGTGATACCCGCACCGTAAATGGTTGAACTTCCTCTATCGCCGCTTTGGTATACGTTGGTGGATTTTCAGGGCATGCCGGTAATTTAATTTTTAACACCCTGGCCGCACTGCTGCCACAGTTGTTTACCGATTGAGCCCTTACTTCACCACTGATAGCCCCCGCAGGATATTCTACCTGAATGGTGTTTGTACCCTGACCGCTCAACAAGGTAGCGCCCGCAGGTACCTGCCACTGAATACTGCTGGTGTTGCCGGATGTAGCTACACCGTATTGATAAATACGAACCGGACAATTCGAAATCGGCGTTACATCGATGGCTGATGGTGCACCCGGTGATAATACTGATACATTCAGAGTACGCGCGGCACTAATACCACAACCGTTTATAGCTTCAACCGAAATGCTGCCTCCGGTGTATCCTACAGGATAGATGAATGAAATGAGATGGGTGCCCTGGCCAATGATACTCGTAGCACCAACCGGCAGCGTCCAGTTGTACGATTGTACATTTGGCTGAGGTGTTACTGAGTAAGTAGCCGA
>DPFD01000018.1:354-5141 GCA_003534175.1 Chitinophagaceae bacterium | reverse complement strand
CGGTGTAGACGGATTCACCCGCTGTATATTCAAACTTCGTGTTCCACTCACTCCGCAGTCATTCACCGCGGTAACACTTACCACACTGCTGGTAAACCCAGGGGTGAATAATATTTCAACAATGGTATCGTTTACGCCCACACCCTGCGGATGGCTGATGGTGGTAGTACCGGGTTGCGCACTCCATATATATGAGGTGGCGTGTGCTACTTTGGGAATACTATACGTGATGGTATTGGGCGTACCTATTACCGAGCAGATATCCGTAGAAGATGCCTGGATGGGCGCCGGTGTAGTAGGGAACTGTGCCAGCAACCAGAACAAACGCTCCGCACTGGTACCACAATTAGAGGTAGCTGTAACGCGGAACATGCGGTTAGCAGATGAAAGGAAATTGCTATTAACCGTTACCGTTATGCTGTTGGTTCCCTGGCCGCTGATCAGTGTAACTGTTGGAGGTACCACCCACTGATACGAGGTAGCTCCAGCTACCGGTTCTACACTGTAAGTGAGTACGGTGGAGTTTCCGATATACGGACACACATTCGTTGGTCCGCTTACCTCACCCGGTGTTCCGGGAACGCTGGGCTGTGCCTGTATGATGATGGGATTGTTGGGATATGTCCAACTGCAATCCGGATTACTCTGTACCCGCACGGTTACATTGTACTCACCCNNCCCCCGCCGGTAGCCCTGTGAACAAAGCGTTTGGATGGAATGTTTCTCCGTCAATGCTGTACTCGTACACCTCACTGCCCGTAGGAAGTATTTCAATGGTGCCCCCTATCGGAATATCGCAACCGGGTTGAGTAACATCTATCGATGAAATTTCGGGTGTTTCACAACCGGTGGGTGCCAGAACAACCATAGTTGTATCTGCTGTTAACACTAACTGACTTAAAGAAGTGTAAAGAGCAGAACGCATATCAATGGTTGCTATTTTTTTGATGGAAATATCATCCACATACCATCCAAGAACTGTAACTGAATTGTCGGTACATGATCTGAAACGCAGTTTCACATTGTTTTCATTGGTGTACGATGATAAATCAACAACAGAGCGTATGAAATTGGCTACATTACCACTGAAAGCCAAACGGGAAGCAAGTGGTGCTGCAGCGCTAGCATTCATCATTCTGTTATATCCGTTTTCTATAAAGTTGGCCGAACCAATATCAGCCCAGTTAGTACCACCATCTAAACTAATTTCAACTACTCCACCATCGTATCCCGATTCCGTGCTGTACCTATGCCAAAAGACTAACTGTAAAGGTGTAGCCGGTAACGCAAATGCATTGGTGGTGGTGAGCATCTGATCAGAAACAGTGGCCAGTTCCTGACTAAAAAATGAATACGGCGCGCTCTTGCTTTGTGCATCGGTAGCAATCCATTGTGTAGCCGTAGTGGAAGTTGGTGTCCAAAAAGAAGGAACACTGTTCGATGGAACATTTTCATCAATCAGTTCGATTGGTGGAAAGTATGCACCCGCGTTAATTTTTACTTCAAAATTGTAATCAGCAGTAGAGGATACCGCCTGATTTATAGTCCAGCTTACCACACGGGTAGCAGGATTATAAGTACCTCCGGCATTGGCACTCACAAAAGTTACAGTGAGCGGCAGGGTATCGGTTAAAATATAATTGGTTAAAGCCTGGCAAGCATCCGTAGTTAACCTATTGGTATAATATATATTGTTTCCTTCTGGTGTAGCCGTAACATTGTTCTGTAATAATTCCAGGCTAAAGTCGCCCAAGGAATAATCAGGAACCTGATCCGTAACACTGGATGAACTTCCTTGTGAAGCCAGCGATCCCATCCCGCGACGGCGAAACGCTTCCTTAATGGCACACTGGTATGCACCACCATACAAATTCATGTCTGCCTGTAAGATGGCATTACGTCCGTCAATGAATCCGGGGCTGCAAGGTTGTAACTTCATACCTTCGGTTACCAAACGCAATGCAATCACATTGCCTCCCCCTCCTGAAACATCATAAATATTCGGATTGATGGTACCAACCTGCTGAATGATGTTCCAGGTCATATCCCACAGCGTGGCTGCCCATACTTCTCCTCGTGTATGCGGAGACGTAGGTAAAGAAGCAGTGTACACTTGCGGTGAGATCGCCATATTGGTACTGTATGGATAATTGCGAATGCCTGTTCCGGGTGGGCTGGCAGGAAATAAGTTAGTGCCGTTCAAGGCATATAATCCCAGGGTTCTTTGTGTGGTGAAGCCGGTATTCAGATTAGAGGTAGCCCAGTTTTGTGTAAACATCATCGAATAATAATCACTCCAACCTTCACCCATGTGCTCTGCATTGCTGAGGCAGGATGCCTGATTAGGGCCACCGGTTAAACGGTTGCTGATTCCATGGGCATATTCATGCACAATTACGCCATTGTCTACATCACCATCTCTGAAAGGTGTACTTAAATCCCACAAATACATCTGCATTCGAGGTAAACTTCCGTCAACCGGAGTAGCAAAATTGGCATTGTTTATACCGCCTGCATCCTGAGCTTCGGCGCGTACATAATCATTACCCAATCCTCCTCTTCCCAAATTATCTTCCTGAAAATTTCCGGCGGCTTCCGTAAAGCCATACTGGTACATCACGTTGTGTATGATGTTGCTCCAGTAAAACACATTGGTAATGTTGAATTGTTGGTTTTGTACCGGGGTGGTTTGAGTAGGACCCACATTAAAATCGGGTACATAATCAAAGTCGCTTAGTATGAGATCCTTTGATGGGGCAGACTTCGATTCGAGGGCTGTGTTCAATGAGGTTCTGTCATGATATGCCCAAACGTTATTTCCTCTCGTATAATTATAATTTGTTCCACCTAGTCCTGTATGCCAGTTCAATGTAGTGGCATTGCCCGGAATGGTGAGCCATGGGTTGGTAACCAACGCAGGCGCTCCACCCGGCGCTTCCGGATTTTCAGCAGGAAATGGAATAACCCGGTATTTCGCACTTACAATCAACTCCGGACTTTGAGAACCGGTTCTGGCAGATGTAGTGGGAGTATGGTTCGTACTGAGCGCGTCGGTATGGGTGGTAGCATGAGCAGAGGCATGCGAAGAACAATCCTGGCCATGCGGGTGGTGGGAACCGTTTTCATATACCGTGAGGTTATCGATATGTACTACGGTATTATTCAACGCATCTACATATACCAGCCAGTAGTCTGATGAAAGGGCAGATACTATATACACTTCCCACACCAGGCGAACACTTTTGTCACTATCAGAAGGCAGCCATTTTAAGGTAGCCGTAATATCTTCCTCTGCAATATCTAGTTTTCCAAACCGAAAACGTTGTCCGTTTTTATCAACGCCCAACACCACAGGCGTGGCAGTTTGCGGATATTTACGGTCGGCAATGGCGGTACGAACAGCCAGATCCGGACTTACTGAAGGTTTACCATCGGCAACGGATACACGCTGATCCATATAATCAACCAGAGTGCCCGACTGGGATAGTAATTTATCATTTTTAAAACTGAGTACAAGCAAACGATTATGAACCTGAAGCGANNTGATAAGTTTGTTGCATATACACATACCGGATGCCGGTTTGTTCATCGGCATAAGAGGAAGATACCTCCATGTTGCCGATTTGCTCCGGAGTGAGTTTCAGGGCAGCAGCATGGGCTTGTACGAGTGAAACAGCAATCTGTTTGTCTTTCTCTGAAACCTGCGCCACGGCAAAAGTGTACATCGTGCTGAAGAGCACAAACAAAAGAATCTTTTTGTTCATAAACGTTGTTTTGGTTTGGGTAACCTTTTACGGAAACCCAGTCAATAAATAGTAGTAGAAGAGGTAATTAAACAATTCAGGGGGTACTCAGTATGTAAAAGTAAACCGGCACAGCATAAAATATATACCACAATCAGGGGATATGGCTTATGTGCTGATGCATTGTAAACATACAGTTTATTTTTAATTTATTAAAAATAAAATCGAAATCACTAAAATGTAAACCCGGTTTAAATACTAACGGATATTGATGTACGAAAACAGTATAGAATTAAGATATGGTCTGGATGTTAACCCATGCGATAGGTCTGCATTAAGTAATAAGCGGATAAAAAATCAGCTGCTTAAATGGTAATGATCAGCCAACGCCTTCATTTCCAGCAGGTTGGTTACGTTGAGTTTTTCAAATATGCGTGCTTTGTGTGTGCCTACGGTAGATACACCCAGGTTGAGGTTCTTGCTAATCTGGCTGATAGTATGCCCGCTCAACAATAAATTGGCAATTTCAAACTCGCGGGATGAAAGCTTATTGAAGGGGTTTTCATCCGGTTTCTTTCCCGCATTGGCAGCCAATATCTCAATCAGTGTATCACTGATGTATTTCTTTCCGCTTAACACCACTTCTATGGCCCGCTGAATTTCTTCCATCGGCGAATCCTTGTTCAGGAATCCGCGTGCACCCGCTTTCAGGTATCGTTGGGCATATATGTTTTCCGGACTCATGGAAAAAACCAGCACTTTTAAATCCGGATATTCATTGCGGATGGTCTCCATCAGGCTTAAGGTATCCGTATTGGGCATTTGAATATCCAGCATAGCCAAATCATATCGGCGCTCTTTTAACTGCTCGAGTGCACTGTGGCCATCCTGAGCCTCGTAAATGGCGCAGGGTTTGTAAATTTCCGACAACAGCGTTTTAATGCCGGAACGAACCACTACATGATCATCTATAATCAGAAATGTGTTCAATACCTTTAATTAATATATAAGATTTATGGGGAATGTAATATAGTACATGAAGCG
>DPFD01000018.1:0-333 GCA_003534175.1 Chitinophagaceae bacterium | reverse complement strand
CGCCTGTTCAATTCAAACCTACTACTGCTCCGATATTTATTCTGCATTGAAAAATTATCCTCCATATCATGTGCTGATTGTATGCAGTGATAACGCTCTGTGGAAGCTATGGCTGGAAGTTTGGATGCAAACAATATATAAGGATGCTATCCTGAAACATGTAGAACAATTTGAAGAAGCTGCAAGAGTATTTCATCCCGGGGAGTTTCAACTCATTTTGTTCGGGCATCCGGATGCGGCTGCTTATGATAAGGGCCTTAAGAAATATATTCGCCATGTTCCTTTAATAGGATTTGGTTTTCCTGAAAAACAAATTCATCCTGACGACACAGA
>DPFD01000132.1:4592-11764 GCA_003534175.1 Chitinophagaceae bacterium | reverse complement strand
GCTAAACCGACACCCAAAGCTGAAGCAGCCCCGGCAAAAGCGGCTCCTGCAAAAGCTGCTCCGGCAAAAGCTGCTCCGGCCAAACCGGCTAAACCAACCAAAGCATTGCCGCCCAAAAATGTAAAAGACATCAAAGTGGCCCCGGCAAAACCGGTTACATTGCCCAAAATTGCTACCAAAACATCTAAACCCTATAACCCTGAATTCATGAAATCTGTATTGGATAAACCCTCTGATGACAAAGGCAAGTCGATTGTGCGTTACAGCGACAACGAGTTGGCGGAGTTTCGCGAGCTGATTTCCAGAAAACTGGAAGCTGCCAAAAAAGAGTTGAATTACCTGCAAGGACTGATTACCCGTAAAGACGAAATGGGCGGAGACGAAAGTGAGAACCGTTACATGACGATGGAAGATGGTAGTCTGAGCATGGAAAGAGAACAATTGAGTCAGATGGCCAGCCGTCAGATTACTTTCATTGATCATCTGGAAAAAGCCCTAATGCGTATTGAAAATAAAACGTACGGTATTTGCCGTGAAACAGGTCAACTGATTGACAAAGCACGCTTGCGCGCTGTTCCACACGCAACTTTATCGATTGCAGCCAAAATGAGCCGCTCTAAATAAAAAATTCCACTGATATGTTGAAACCACCTCTTGCAGGTGGTTTTTTTATACCACATGGTTCTGGTTTCTAATTCGCAGCTAAACTGAGTTTGACACTCAGGGTTTCTTCGAATATTCTGCAGAAGAACTTTCATTACAATTATCGTACAGAACAAGCGTCTCGTTGCCGTAGTTTTACATCGTTTCCAACATCGAACTTTTAAAAGTATAATCAGTTAGGTTAAATTAATTCCTTTTCATATAGCCTTTTTCTCGTTCAACTTTCCGAAGAAAAACAGAAAAGCTTATTCTTTCTTGTTCCTTTTTGTACGCGCAACTTTCCGAAGGACAATCAGCGAAGCCAAAATAAAATAAAATGCATTGAGCTAAAAAGGAACCAAAAAAGCCCCGCCACGGCGGGGTAATTACCTCCACGCATCGGGTAGCTCCAATTAAGCTTTTGTACTACTGTAGTACCGGGCAGCGGAATATTGACTTTTATATTTTTATTGTCAGTTACAAATTTAAAACCAAGAATCTTCACCGTTGAATCGCCAGCGATAACGTAACGACGAGCGGAAGGGCGCTTTTTGCCCCACCCCGCCACGGCGGGGGCAAAAAGAGGGAAGCCTGAAGCGCAGGCGTAAGCGGTGCGAAGCAATCGCCTTCGATTCAACTTGATTTTTTGCTCCTTTTTCATCAAGGAAAAAGGAGGGAAAGAAATGGTTGATTCAATTGATCAAGTAATTTGATTTTCGCCCCCGCCTGGTCTCCCGACCAGCGGGCTTAGAGGAGCACCATTACTTTTCGGAATAATGTGTCAGCATATCAAAATGATCTGTACCAAGATGATAGAACCTGGCTGAGGAATAATAATATTCTTCAGGATATTTACTTAGCCCTGCTTTCACAGGATTATAATGAATGTAATCTAGCTTCTGAAAAAAAACTGAAGATGTTCTTAATTCAACGCTTAATGGTTCTCTTATCCAAAACTGGTATTTCCGGTCGTATTTATTTACTCTAAATTCTTCCAAAAAATTTGTATTATCTATCCAGAGCAAACGCTTAAACTGTTGGGCAGTATATTTCAAAAATGAAGCCTGAATACCTGAGGGTGTAAACCCTAATTGAGGCTGCCATATACAATGAAAGTGGTTGCTCATGATAACAAAAGCATTTAATATTATCCATCTTTCGTTTACCATAAATTTTAAACAGTTAACGATTATACTTTTATGTGCATTAACTAAAAGTAAATGCTTCCACTCATAAATAGTAGCTGTAAAATATTGTGGCCAGTATTCGGGGTAGGATTGATTCATTGAACTAATTTAAAAATTAAATGAGTGCAGACATAATAATTGTCGCTGGTCAGGAGACCAGGCGACGGTGATACATAGATGTTTGGCGATGGCTTGCGTGGGATTTGGAAACCACTCACGCATGCGGAAATTATTAAGCTCCGCGGTTAAATTCACCTTGAACACAAAGCATTACCATGTGCAACCATTTTCATTCGTAAGTAAACGGTTAAAAACGACTGGTATTAAAAAATTTACGGAACTGGATATGGGGCCCCGTACTTTTGGGGGAAGGGTGCAACTACCATTCAATAGACTAAACTCACAGTAAAGGATACACGAAATCGACAGAAACGCCTATTGCGTTCAAACAAACATCAGGCAACGAATGCTGATATGCACTGCACTTAACTCACCTCCTGCATGTCAATCAGCCTTTTATACAACCCACCCCTGGCCAGCAATTGATCATGAGTTCCCCGTTCGGTAATCTCCCCTTTCTGCAATACAATAATTTCATCGGCGTGGCGTACGGTACTCAGTCGATGCGCGATTACCAGGGTAGTGCGGTTGCTCATTAAATGATTAATTGCTTCCTGCACCAAGCGTTCACTTTCGGTATCCAGCGAAGAAGTAGCTTCATCTAAAATCAGTATAGGTGGATTTTTCATTACAGCGCGCGCAATCGTAATCCGCTGGCGTTCACCACCGCTCAATTTGCTGCCCCGCTCTCCCACAGAGGTCTGATACCCCTGCTCCTTTTGAAGAATAAATGAATGTGCATTGGCAATAGTAGCCGCCTGTACAATCGCTTCCTCCGGCGCATCCTCTACCCCCAGGGCAATGTTATTGGCAATGGTATCGTTAAACAGGATAGCTTCCTGCGTTACAATTCCCATCTTACTTCGAACTGAATGGATAGTATATTCCTTGATAGACACACCATCTATCAGCACCTCCCCTTCGGTGGCCTCAATGAACCTGGGAACCAAATCTGCCAACGTGCTTTTTCCCGCTCCGCTGCTACCCACCAGTGCCACAGTTTTTCCTTTGGGGATGGTAAGGTTGATATTCTTTAAAACCACTTTATCCTCATAAGCGAAACTTACATTTCTGAATTCAATGGAATGTTCAAATGAATCCAGGGTTTTGGCATTAGGCGCATCTATGATTTCTTCATTGGTTTGAATGAGCTTTTCAATACGCTCGATACTGGCTGCGCCTTTCTGTATGTTGAATGATGCGGTAGACAATCCTTTCAGGGGTTGTATCAACTGAGAGAAGAAAGCAATGTAGGTGATGAAGTCTTCGGCATTCAACCCGATTCCGGAATCATTGTTCAATATCAATCGTCCGCCATATAATAAAATACACAACACTGCTGTTACTCCCAGGGCTTCCGACAGGGGAGAGGCAAGGTCTCTGCGGCGATTGGCTTTATTTTTCAGGTGGTAGATGGTTTCAGATTGTTCATCGAAACGCTGCTTCACCTTACGTTCTGCATTAAACGCCTTGATCACCCGTATCCCGCCTAATGTTTCCTCAATGGTTGAAAACATATTTGAAAACTGCTGAAGTACCCGTTGATTTTTTTTCTTCAGCGTGCGCCCCACGCGACCAAGGATAAACCCTGCCACCGGAAGGAACAACACCAGAAACAAGGTTAACTGCGGACTTAACATTACCAGATAGGTAAAATAAAACAGGATGGTAATGGGCTCGCGGAACAAACTTTCAAGCACACTGATGGTGGATACTTCCAGATCATTCACGTCGTTTGAGAAACGACTCATCACATCGCCCTTGCGCTGATCACTGAAAAACCCAATCGGCAACCGAAGGATTTTATTGTACATATTTGTACGCATATCATTCAGGATGCGGTTACGAATCGGGTTCAGATAATACATGCTGAGATAAGCGAAAGTGTTCTTCAATATAATGGCCACAAATATGATTGCACAAATCATCAGCAACGCCTTCTCAGCACCACCGGGTGTTTCTACCATCTTTGCAACCTGAACTTTTATCTCCTGAATGGGATTAAATCCTTTTCCGCCCACCATATCCAACACATCTCCCCCATCCAGTTTAAAAATCAGCATGAGGAATGGAGCAAGCATACCCAGTGAAATCACACTGAACAGAACGGATAGTATATTAAAACTAAAATAGGCCGCTACCAGGCCCGGATAGTTTTTGATATACTTGAAAATAGCCTGCAAATTCTTCATCGGGCAAAATTAATGAAGATAATACTCCTTTAAAGTAATTAAATTTACACTTTAACCCCTGAGCTATGATAGAAGGAAAAAGACAAAAGCAGGTGGCCGCCGTTATTGAAAAAGAAATGAATGAAATTTTTCAGCGTTTAGGTTTATCCATGATTCACGGTGGCATGGTATCCATAGCTTCCGTAAAAATTACCCCCGATTTGCATGAAGCCAGGATATACCTGAGTTTTTTTAAAGTACCTGATGTGCCGGAGGCGATGAAAACCATTCAGGATAAGGCACATGAAATTAAAAGAATGCTGACCACCAGCGTAAGGCACCAGTTCAGAACCATGCCTGTGCTTCAGTTTTACATCGACGACACCCTCGAATACGTTGATAAAATGGAAAAGCTGTTTAAAGAAATCAAAGAAAAAGACGATAAGCAATCTCCTCAGTAACCCATTGTTGTTATGATATTCACGTTTGCATGGCGATACTTCAGGGCAAAGAAATCAGCTCATGCAATTCAGATCATTTCATGGGTAACCGCATCGGTTATCGCATTTGCTACCTGCTGCCAGATTCTGGTACTCAGTGTGTTCAACGGATTTGAAGATCTGGTGCGTTCATTGTATGCCACATTTTATACCGACATAAAAATTGTTCCGGCAAAGGGAAAAACCATCACCCTCACGCCTGAGATGATTCGCCAGATCAACGCCACACCGGGCATTTCAGCTGCCTCGCTCGTGCTCGAAGAAAAAGCCCTGTTGCAGCATGGTGAATCACAAACGGTAATCTATCTGAAAGGCGTAGACGAAAACTATACCCGTGTGAGCAATGTGGCCGAAAAAATCACCCGGGGGAATTATGAAATAGGAACGGTGGATGAACCGCTGATTGTTTTGGGTTCGGGCATACGCCAGGCCACCGGCATTGTCATTGGTGCATTGTATGAATATCTACCTACCACGGTTATCCTTCCCAAAGCAGGCAATACGTCCAACGACCCGTTATCTTCCATGAGCGAAGGCAACGTGGTGGCATCCGGCTCTTTCACCATTCAGCAGGAATTCGATAATACCATTGCCATTACCAACCTGCCGTTTGTGCGTCAGCAACTCTCTCTGCCCGAACACGTGTATACCTCTTATGATATTCAACTGAACCCCGATATACGTGTGGATGATGTAAAGAAAAACTTACAGCAAATCCTCGGCCCTGAAATGAAAGTGTTGAGCCGGTACGAACAAAATACCAGTCTGTTCAATACCATGAAAACAGAGAAATGGGCAATCTATGCAGTACTTACGCTCATCCTGATCATCGCTGCTTTTAATATGATTAGTGCCTTAACGATGCTGGTACTGGAGAAAAAAAGAGATATTTCGATTCTGAAAAGCATGGGCAGTTCCAACCTAAAAATTCAGCAGATTTTTATGAGTGAAGGGTTATTGCTGGGTATCATCGGGGCGGCTGCAGGAATTACGCTGGCCACCATCATCTGTGTGTTGCAGCTGGAGTTTAAACTCATCCCCATGCAGGGCGATTCCTTCCTCATCAGCCATTTTCCGGTAAAACTGATGGCAACTGATTTTCTGATGGTAGCCGCAACGGCCTTATCCATTTCGCTGCTGGCATCCTGGCTGCCGGCTTACCGTGCGGCCCGTCAGCCTATAAACTTACGGTAATCAATAATCGCCGATGGTTTCAGGCAGTTGTGCCAGGGCCCTTTCCAGTTGTTCATCATTGGGAGCAATGCCATGCCATTCATGGGTGCCGGCCATGAAATCTACTCCGTGACCCATGTTGGTTTTCATGAGAATAACCACGGGCTTGCCTTTTCCGGTAAGCGTTTTAGCATGTTCCAATCCCTCCACCACCGCCTGCATCTTGTTGCCTTCCATTTCCATCACTTCCCAATTGAAGGCCTTGAATTTATCGCGCAACGGATCGAGGTTCATCACCTGGTTGGTGGAGCCGTCAATTTGCTGGCCATTCACATCTATGGTAGATATAATATTATCAATGCGGTGATGAGCTGCAAACAAAATAGCTTCCCAGTTCTGGCCTTCGTTTAACTCGCCGTCTCCATGTAAAGAATATACAATGGTATTATCGCCATTCAGTTTTTTGGCCTTAGCCGCACCTACTGCCACACTCATGCCTTGCCCCAGCGATCCTGATGCAATGCGTACTCCGGGTAAATCTTCGTGGGTGGTGGGGTGTCCCTGTAACCTGGTGTTGATCTTTCTGAAAGTTTTTAATTCCTCTATCGGAAAATATCCGGCGCGGGCCAGCACACTATAATAAACCGGGGTGATATGCCCGTTGCTGAGGAAAAACAAATCTTCCCCTATGCCATCCATCTGAAAAGGCATTTTGCGGTTCATCACCTTAAAATACAGGGCGGTTAAAAATTCAGTACAACCCAACGATCCGCCCGGATGCCCGCTTTGAACGGCATGTACCATCCTTACAATATCCCGGCGCACCTGGGTGGCCATCGATTCTAATGCTTCAATATTTTTCATGTGCTGATTTAAAAAGGTTGTGCAAACCTACTTTAAATTGTGCAACGAAATGCAGGAAAAATGAATAGTGNNATAGTTCCTACCCCGCATTGGTTGCATCTCCCCCATGCTAAAAATTTCATTTTGAAAGAATTATAGGAGAAAATGGAAAAATATTATAATTTAATGCCTTGAATTCAGGGTTTTTCTATGTAAAAGGTTAAAACTGCTAACCAATTTCGGTACTTTTACATTTAGATTGCCTTTAATCTACTCGCATGGATAACATTATTTTAAGTGCGGTTTTAGCATTTTTGATTACATATTTTGCCATCCCCGTTATTATTCAAATAGCCAAGGATAAGAAATTGTTCGATGAGCCCGATGAGCGAAAAGTGCACAAAGTGGTTATCCCAACTTTGGGCGGACTGGGCATTTTTGCAGGCTTTATCATGGGTGCCCTCATGGGTGTTCCTGCCAACCTTGCTGCGGAGTTACAGTTTTATGCGGCAGCGGCTATTGTGATATTTTTCCTG
>DPFD01000132.1:0-4582 GCA_003534175.1 Chitinophagaceae bacterium | reverse complement strand
AAATTCATTGGCCAGTTGATTGCCGCCGGTATCCTGATTAAATTCGGAGGTATTCAAATCAATAACATGCATGGCTTTCTGGGCATTTATGAATTGCCCTATGTTGCCAGTATCGTGCTTTCGTTTTTCACCATTGTGGTTATTACTAATTCTTTTAATCTGATTGATGGCATCGACGGACTGGCCGGTAGCCTCGGATTGATTACCACACTCATTTTCGGAACATATTTTTATTTTGCTGATTACCTGTTGTTTTCTGTACTCGCCTTTGCATTGGCGGGCAGCATACTCAGTTTTTTGATATACAATTTTTCTCCTGCAAAAATCTTTATGGGAGATACGGGCTCGCTCCTGCTGGGCATTGTAAATTCCATTCTGGTGATTAAGTTCATCAATGTAGCAGCAGATCCTACTTCCAAAATATACTTTGAGTCGTCAGCTGCCATCGGATTTTCTATCCTGATGGTTCCGCTGTTTGATACACTCCGTGTATTTGGAATCCGGCTTTTGCAAAGACGCTCACCGTTCAGTCCCGACAGGAACCACATCCATCATTTCCTGCTTGATCTGGGTTTCTCACATAAAAAAATCACCCTTACCTGCACGGCCATGAGCATCGCCTTCATTGCGCTGGCGGTAGCACTCAACCCGGTTGGCCCCACTGCTTTATTGCTGATTGTTTTTGCAGTGGCTTCGGTTTTAACTGCCTGGGTATACTTCCTGCGCCAGAGAGTGCGTCAGCGTGCTTTGGGCAACCGAAATGAAAACGCGGTAAGAACCCGAAAAATATTTTCACTTGCTTCAGATCCGGTAGAAGCTGAATAATCCTGCATACAGGCTCTCTTTTTTTAACCGATTTTTTTAGCAGCAGTTTTTATAGTTTTGTACCCAATTTTAAAATTATGGCAGAAGACTTACAATCTATTTTGAGCAATACAGAAAAAGGGATGACGAAAGCGGTGGACCATCTGGAAAGTGAACTGGTGAAGATACGTGCCGGTAAAGCCAATCCGGCCATGCTCGATGGCATCATGGTTGATTATTACGGAAACCCCACCCCGGTAAATCAGGTGGCCAATGTGTCGGTGCTCGATGCCAGAACCATTACCCTGCAGCCCTGGGAAAAGAACATGATTCAGCCCATTGAAAAGTCGATACAACAATCGAACATCGGTATCAATCCGCAGAACGACGGTGCCATCATCCGCCTGTTCCTGCCACCCCTTACCGAAGAAAGAAGAAAGGAACTGGTGAAAAGATGTAATGGTGAAGGTGAACACGCCAAGGTATCGGTAAGGAATATACGAAGAGACTCGATTGAGCAGATTAAAAAGTTGCAGAAAGACGGGTTGAGTGAAGATGAGTGTAAGGATGCTGAGAAGTCGGTTCAGGAAATAACCGATAAATTCATTAACCTGGTAGAAAAACACCTGGCCGCAAAGGAAAAGGAAATTATGGTGGTGTAACATTTCACCCCGTTTTCATTAATACCCTGCCGGCTTCCCTGCCGGTTTTTTATTCATTCAGAGGATGTGATTATGAACATGCAGATAATACCGGTACAGGATGCAATCAGCCAAAAATGGTTCCTGCAGGTACCGAGGATACTGTATGCCGGTGATCCTAACTGGATAGAACCTTTACACCACGAGATTCTGTCGGTTTTCGACCCCAAAAAAAATAAGACGTTCCGCTATGGCACCGTTCAACGCTGGGTGTTGCTCATCGACAATAAACCCGCCGGGCGCATTGCTGCGTTTACGAATAACCGTTATAAGAACAAAGGCGATGATATACCCGTGGGCGGCATGGGATTTTTTGAATGCATCAACCACCAGGAAGCGGCCGACCTTTTACTGGATAATGCCCGCAACTGGCTGATAGCACAGGGGATGGAAGCCATGGACGGCCCCATCAACTTCGGAGAAAGAGATAAGTGGTGGGGACTTGTAACCGAAGGATTTACCGAACCCCTGTATGGCATGAATTACAACCCGCCCTATTATAAAGACCTACTTGAACATTACGGATTCAAACCGTTCTTCCATCAGATTTGCCTGTCGATGAATCTCAATCAGCCCATCGACCCCAAAATCATGCAGCGCCATGCTATATGGGAAAAAGACGGGCGTTTTCGCGCAGAGATGATTCGAAAAAATCAACTGGAAAAATACGCACAGGATTTTGTAACCGTATATAATAAAGCATGNNAGGGCATGGTGGATTGAAAAAATTATCGAAAGATCAGGTATTGCTCATGTTCCGGAAAATGAAACCGGTAATGGACGAAAAAGGGATGTGGTTTTTATACTGCGAAAACGAACCTGCGGGCATCTTTGTAAACCTGCCGGATCTGAATCAATGGTTCAAACATTTGCATGGCAAATTTGGTTTGTTGCATAAACTGTACTTTCTCTGGCTGAAGAATACCCGGAAAAACAAAAAACTCACCGGCCTTGTGTTTGGTATTGTACCGGAATGGCAGGGGAAAGGGCTGGACGCCTTTTTCATCGGGGAAGCTCAGAAAGTGATTATGAGCAACCAGGTACCCTATGAACATTACGAAATGCAATGGATTGGTGATTTTAACCCCAAGATGCTGAATGTAGCCGAGGGGCTGGGCCGGGTGGAGCGCAGCAGAACCCTTACCACCTACCGCTGCCTGTTCGATCCGCTGAAGGAATTCAAAAGACACCCTATATTGTCGTAAATTCGCTGTTCAGAGTAAATCTTAAATTCAGGAGCCGCATGGAAAAGTTTGTAGTATCGGCCCGTAAATACCGTCCTCAGAATTTCAACACGGTTATCGGGCAGTCACATATCACCACCACCTTAAAAAATGCCATCAGCCAGAATCAGTTGGCCCATGCCTTTCTGTTTTGTGGCCCAAGAGGAGTTGGTAAAACCACCTGCGCCCGTATATTGGCTAAAACCATCAACTGCGAAAACCGCACCTCCGATACTGAAGCCTGTAACAGCTGCAACAGTTGTGTTTCCTTTGATAACGGAACATCGATGAACATCCATGAACTGGATGCCGCCAGCAACAACTCGGTGGATGACATCCGTTCNNCCGTTCGCTGGTAGAACAGGTGCGCTTTGCCCCACAGGCCGGTAAATACAAGGTATACATAGTGGATGAGGTTCACATGCTGAGTACGGCTGCCTTCAATGCCTTTCTGAAAACGCTGGAAGAACCTCCACCCTATGCCATTTTCATACTCGCTACTACGGAAAAGCACAAAATACTGCCCACCATCCTGAGCCGTTGCCAGATATTCGATTTCAAGCGCATTACACCGGCGGATACGGTGCAGCACCTGCGTGAAATCTGTGAAAAGGAACATATTGAAGCACAAAATGCCGCCCTGCATGTAATAGCCCTGAAGAGCGAAGGCTGCCTGCGGGATGCACTGAGTATGCTGGATAAAATTGTGAGCTTCACCAACGGTAAACTGGAGTATGCCAATACCCTGGAACACCTCAACATTTTGGATGAGGCTTATTATTTTAAAATGATTGAAATGATCAGTCATCAGCAGTTGCCCGATGTGCTGTTGCTGTTTGAAGAAATCAATCAGAAAGGATTTGAAGGCGATGTATTCCTCGATGGGTTTGCAGAATTTATCAGAAACTTACTGGTAAGCGTAGACGAAAAATCAGTGGCCTTGCTGGAAGTGGCAGACGATTTCAAAGCCACCTTCCTCAGTACTGCCCGGGAAATGCAAATGGGCTGGCTGCTTTCGGCGCTGAACATTCTTACAGAATCATCCATTCAATATAAACAGGCTCGCAATAAGAAACTGCAGGTTGAATTAACCCTCATTAAACTCACCTATCTCCAGCAGGCACTGGAACTGGTAGAAGATGATGGTGTTTCAAAAAAAAAAGTAACACAGGAGAATAAGGTACTGGCCTTCAGAAATCTGGTTCCGAAACCCGCACCGGCAGTAACACCCGCTAAAAAAGCATCTGCTTCAACCGCACCGCCTGCACCAAAGGTATTTATTGAAACAACGGCAAAGGAAACAGAAACAATTACTGCAACAGAAAAAGAACCTGCTCCCAAACCCAGTGCTCCTACCCTGAGCCTGAAAAAAATCAAGGAGAAGGTATCGATACAGAGCAAGGCAAGCACACAGCAGATTGCACTCACGCCGGAACTGTTACAACAGCACTGGGATCAGTTCACACAAACACTGTTTACCGAAAAAAACACTGCCCAGTTTCATTTTAAAACGGCAGAAGTGTCCCCTGTTTCAGATTCCATGTTTCAGATAAAAGTTACTTCGGGGCTGCAACAAACATTCATTGAATCGGAAAAAGTAAAGCTGATTGATTATTTCCAGCAGGCATTCAATAACCGGAAGCTCACCTTTCAGTTTTTGCTCGAGGAAAGTGAATCCAACCACCAGCCGGTAGAAAATGTGATGAGTCCGCGCCAGCAGTTCCAAAAGCTAACCGAAGCCTATCCGCTGGTTGCCCTGCTGAAAGATGAATTAAAACTTTCACTGCATTATTAGGCCGTTTTTAAAACGACGCTTTCTTTATTCATTTTACATTAATTTCGGGCTTCAATATT
>DPFD01000099.1:2644-5304 GCA_003534175.1 Chitinophagaceae bacterium | reverse complement strand
GCGCTGAATGCAATTACCGTAAACGGTCCATCCGTGAATGCGCAACCTAAATTAAACATACGCCAGTGCGTGATCAATAATGCATTTGAATCAGGATTGCTGTTAACAGAAACTGATGCTGAGGTTACCAACTCCCTCATCTCTAATTGCGCATCCAACATCCGCATACAAAAAGGAGGGAATTACAATTTCATTCATTGTACGGTTGCGTCTATGACTAACCGTTATTTCTTCAGACAAACCCCGGTGTTGTCGCTTGCGAACTACCTATCCGAAAATGGACAGATCAGCGTCAGTCCGCTGAATGCCGCTTTTACCAATTCTATTTTTTGGGGCAATTCCGGGTTCATTCAAAATGAAATTGAATTATGGAAAGATGCTTCTGCAGGTTTTGGGGTAACTTTCCAGCATTGTTTATACCGGATGGAAAATGCTCCGGCACCGGCCACCAACATCAACTGCATTTCAAACACTGATCCGCAGTTCAGTATGATTGATCAAGCGGAGGATATCTTTGATTTCAGGATTGGAGATCCTCTTTCTCCGGTTATTGATCAGGGAATTCTTACCGGTTTGCCGAAAGACCTGGACGACAATGAAAGAAATGTGGGATTGCCTGATTTAGGTGCATACGAAAAACAATAACTCATGATAAAACTATTATCGCTGGCAATGATATTGCTTGCCTGTAACACAAAAAAAGCAGAAACCAATATTTCAAACCCTGAAAACGCATCACAAATGCAACCATCTATTCATTCATTATCGTACACCGGCATCGATGGAACTCCGGTGTCTCTCAGTACGTACAAAGGAAAAAAAATACTGATTGTAAATACCGCGTCTGAATGCGGATATACACCACAGTATAAGCAACTGCAGGAGCTTTACAATCTGCATAAAGATCAACTGGTAGTGATCGGTTTCCCGGCCAATGATTTTGGCGGACAAGAACCCGGTGAAAACAAGGATATCCTTCAGTTCTGTGAAAAAAATTACGGGGTAACCTTTCCGCTAAGTGAGAAGATAACGGTGAAGGGTAAAGGCATTTCTCCGGTTTTTGAATGGCTCACTCAAAAAGAACTGAACGGAAAAATGGACGCCACAGTGAAGTGGAATTTCACGAAGTTTTTACTGGATGAAGATGGTCGCCTGCTGGCATCATTCGATAGCCAGGTTACACCGCTCGACGATGCCATACTCGGTTATCTGAAAAAATAATTCCATCCATTCAATAACAAACACCACGGATGAGATTCGCAGAAGTGATCAATCAGGATGCCGTAAAAAAGCACCTCAGGGAAATGATTTCAGAAAACAGGCTGAGCCATGCGTTGTTTTTTTTAGCGCGGGATGGTGCCGGCGGTTTACCTCTGGCCAGGGCTTTTGCACAATATATCGTGTGTGAAAAAAGCAACCCTGCTGCTGCTAAAAGTGCGGGTCCGTCTCTTTTTGGTGATGAACCCGAATCGGCAACCCCTGAAGATTCCTGTGGAGTATGTCCTGCCTGTATAAAAGCCAGTCAGCTGGTGCATCCGGATATTCATTATACTTTTCCTGTTATACCCAATAAACCAAACACTCCGCCGGTAAGTGCTGATTTTATCACTCCCTTCAGAACCTGGGCCGTGGAAAATCCGTACTCCAACAGCTATGAGTGGCTTCAGTACATTGCTGCTGAAAACAAACAGGGCAACATCACGGCAAAAGAATGTGAAGTGATCCTTCACAATATGAGCCTGAAGAGTTTTGAAAGCACTTATAAGATTCAGATTATCTGGATGCCTGAAGCGCTGGGTAAAGAGGGAAATAAATTGTTGAAAGTAATTGAGGAGCCCCCGCCCAATACCGTGTTCATTCTGGTGGCTGAAAATGATGAACTGGTGTTGCCCACCATTTTATCGCGCGTGCAACTGATTAAAATTCCTGCCTTAACCACGGATGACATTACATCTGCATTGATAAGCCGGGAATCTGTTCCTGAAGAAACTGCCCGAAAAATTGCCGGCATGTCTGACGGAAGTTACCTCGAAGCATTACAAATACTGCAACATCAGGGCGACGACTGGGATGCCCTCCTGAAGGAATGGATGAACAGCATTGTGAGAACCGGCCCGGTGGCCCAGTTGAAAATTATTGATGAAATCGCCCGGATTGGAAGGGAAAAGCAAAAGCAACTCCTGAGGTATTTTATTCAGATACTGCAGCATGCCCTCCATATTTCCATCCTGGGCAGCCAGCGTGTGGCAGATAAGGAGAGTGAAAATGTGCATGAATTTGCGGAAAAACTGCAACGTTTTCTCAATACCCAACAATTGGAAGCTATTGTACATGAACTCGACAAATCCTCCTATTATATTGAAAGAAATGCCCATGCAAAGGTTACTTTTCATGCATTAACCATAAAGCTGTACCATATTATTAGCGACAAATCATTAATTTTGGTGAAATAGGGATGTTGCGATTAGTGGGATGAGGCGAATGTATCGGCATATGTTTAATCATCATATTCCGGGCTGATGTTAACAGGTAAACCCTTTAACAACCGTGTTGTACCAACGCCATGAAGGTGTGGTTTGATGGCGCTCTATTCCTATAAAATCATTTTACTACAGTAAACCATTATATATCATGGGTTGTGGAAGTTGTGGAACCGGGTC
>DPFD01000099.1:0-2638 GCA_003534175.1 Chitinophagaceae bacterium | reverse complement strand
CGTGCCAGCGGCGGTTGCAACAGGATGAATGTGCACGATTGGCTGGCCGACCTGCCGGTGAATGACGCCGCTCTAGCGTGCAAAATTGTGGAAGTATCTTTCAACAATGGCAGCCGAAAAGATTATTTCAGAAACCAGACCTTTCATCATTTCTGCAAGGGCGATATGATTGCCGTGGAAGGAGTGAATGGTTTCGACGTAGGTATGGTTAACCTGACCGGTGAGCTGGTTCGCCTGCAACTGAAAAAGAATAAGCTGGATGAGAAAAGCAACGACTTCAAAAAAATTCTTCGCCTCGCCACCGAAAGTGATATTGCCCGTATGCTGGAAAGCAAGGACCGGGAAAAAAATATCCTGATCCGCAGCCGCGCCATTGCCCGCCAGCTGAAACTGGAACTGAAAATGGCAGAGGTAGAGCTTCAGGCCGACGGAAAAAAAGCCACCTTCTTTTACATAGCTGATGATCGGGTGGATTTCAGGGAACTCATTAAACTCTACGCCGGAGAATTCAAAGTTAAAGTAGAGATGCGCCAGATTGGTGCGCGGCAGGAAGCCGGAAAAGTGGGCGGTATAGGAAGTTGCGGTCGTGAACTGTGTTGTTCTACCTGGCTCACTGAATTCAAAAGTGTAAATACCAACGCGGCACGCTATCAGAATTTAAGCATCAATCAAACCAAACTGAGTGGTCAGTGCGGACGATTGAAATGTTGCCTCAATTACGAATTAGATACCTACATAGATGCACTTCAATTTTTCCCGAACGATGCCGATGTGCTGGAAGTGGAAAAGGGAAGAGCCTTCTTGGTGAAAAAAGATATTTTCAGAAACCTGATGTGGTACACGTTGCCCGACAGCAACAAGCAATACCCGCTCACGTTGGAAACCGTTCGCAAAATTAAAGCCGGTAACCGCGAAGGTATTCGTCCGGCCACATTGGAACCCGCAGAAATTGTTTCCTCTAAACCCAGAGAGGTTGAACCGGAATATGCAGATCTGGTAGGACAAATCAGCCTGAAAAGTNNNGGGAGAAAGAAAAGGCTAAAGGCCAACGGGGAAATCAACCTCAGGGAAGGCCGCAGAGTGGACGTCCACCGGCACCCCGTCAGCCGCAGGAAGGAAACCGTCAGGCGCAGGAAGGAAGGCGCCAGGCACCCAAACCTCCGCGGGATGCATCAAGACCGAACAGCCCTCAGGGAACTCAGGGTACGCGTAACCGTCAGAATCCTGGCAACCCCCAACAGCGTTCATCATCTGCCCCGCGCGACCGGAGAAATAATCCGCGGCCTCAAAATCCAGGTCAGCAAGGACCCAACAAGGATCAGAAAAACTAAAGCATGTCTATCAAGGTACAGGATCTGCTGAAAAAATATGGTGCTCAAACCGCGGTAAACGGCATTTCGTTTGAAGTGCACCCCGGTGAAATTGTAGGGTTCCTCGGTCCGAATGGTGCGGGAAAATCCACCACCATGAAAATGATCACCGGTTATGTACAGCCCGATGCAGGACACATTGAAGTTGCCGGTTTAAACGTAGCAGATCACCGGTTGGAGAGTAAGAAAAAAATCGGGTATCTGCCGGAGGCAAACCCTTTGTATTACGACATGTATGTACGCGAATACCTTCATTTCATCGCGTCGGTACATCAACTCTCTCAGAAAAACACTGCCATTCAACAGGCATTGCAAACGGTAGGACTGGAGCCTGAATCACATAAAAAAATCGGCCAGTTAAGTAAGGGATATAAACAACGGGTGGGCTTAGCCGCAGCCCTGATTCACAACCCTGAAGTACTGATTCTGGATGAACCCACTTCCGGATTAGACCCTAATCAAATCATTGAAATCAGGCAGGNNCCAAAACCAAAACGGTTTTGTTTTCATCCCATATCATGCAGGAAGTAGAAGCTTTGTGTGAACGCGTGATTATCATCCACAAGGGTAATATAGTGGTGGCTGAATCCATACAAAAACTACAGCAACATGCGGGTAAACATCCGGTAGTGGTGGTGCAATTCAACCGCGATGTGATGACCTCGCTGCTTGAAAACCTGCCCTCTGCTCTGAGTGTGCAAACGGTGCAACCCGGCACCTACCTGCTGGAAACCGATCATCCGGAAGCAACCCGGAAAGCCCTTTTACAATTCAGTGTTGAACACAACCTGAACATAGAATCGTTGCAAAGCAAAATGCGTGATCTGGAAAGTGTATTCAAATCCTATACCACTTAATCCAATTTTTGGTGTAGCCATTCAAACATTGTTTCTTTGCAATGCAGCAACCGGGTATATGGTTGTGCAACACATCTCTAACGCTTTAAACAAATATTCCTGCCATGAGTTACATTGCTTCCATTTTTGCGCGTCAGATATTAGATAGTCGCGGTAACCCAACCATTGAAGTAGATATTTTAACGGAAAACGAAAGGCTTGGCCGTGCAGCCGTTCCAAGTGGTGCCAGCACCGGTATTCACGAAGCCGTGGAACTGCGCGACAACAACAAGAAGATCTACGGAGGCAAGAGTGTGATGAAAGCGGTTAAAAATGTAAACACCGTGATTGCCGATCATTTACTGGGTTGGGATGTGGCAGACCAAACGGGAATTGACCAGATGATGATTCAGCTGGATGGCACGGCCAATA
>DPFD01000096.1:4688-4838 GCA_003534175.1 Chitinophagaceae bacterium | reverse complement strand
CGCTTCATCAAATCCCATCGCCTTAATTTCCTGCGGACCCTGGGTACGTTCGATATACTGATACAAGATAGCATCCAGTGTATCATACTCGGGCAAACTGTCGCTGTCTTTCTGATTCGGCCGCAGTTCAGCACTGGGCGCTTTTTGTAT
>DPFD01000096.1:2965-4658 GCA_003534175.1 Chitinophagaceae bacterium | reverse complement strand
GCTGCCAGCGCGTACACCTGTGTTTTGTAACAATCGCCCAACACGGAAATTCCACCGGCCATATCGCCGTACAATGTACCGTAACCGGTGGCGAGTTCACTTTTGTTGGAGGTATTCAATAAAATATAATTGAACTTATTGGCGATGGCCATCAGCAGGTTTCCCCGTGTACGACTCTGAATATTTTCTTCAGCCACATTGAAGGGCAGATCTTTAAACAACGGATCCAGTGTGTTTAAAAAACTGTCGTACACCGGTTGAATAGACAGTACATGGTATGGATTATCCAGGTTCCTGCTCAGCTGTACCGCATCGTCCACTGAATGAGATGAAGAGTATGGTGAGGGCATCAGCACGGCTGTTACGTTTTCAGCACCCAGTGCCTCACAGGCCAGCACCAGGGTTACCGCACTGTCGATGCCGCCACTGCTGCCCAATATGGCTTTTGAAAAACCCATTTTCTGAAAATAATCTTTGATGCCGGTAATCAATGCCTGATACACAGAATGTATATGTAAATCAGGATTGAACATCACGGGATCCAACTCTTCATTGGGAACGTGTGCTGCCGGTTCGAGTATCTCTCCGCGAATGGTTCCGTCATCCTGCAATTCAAACATCCGGTAATCTTCCTCAAAACGTTTCATAGACGCGCAAAGATTTGCCTGCTTATCAAATACGAGTGACGTTCCATCAAACACAATTTCAGTCTGACTCCCCACTGCATTGCAATAAAACATGGGCAGGTTATACTTCAGCACGTTGGCCTTTACTGTGGCTTTGCGGTCTTCATCGTGTGTATAATCAAAAGGGGAAGCGGATAAATTGATCATCACATCCGGATGCTGCTGCATGAGCAAATCCATCGGACAATACCTGTATTTTGGATTGTTGCCCAGGTTCCAGATATCTTCACAAACGGTAACGGCTAAACGCTTTCCTTTAAACTCAATTACATTCCATTCGCGTGCCGGTTCAAAATAGCGGTCTTCGTCGAACACATCATAAGTAGGCAGGCAACTTTTGTGTACTACCTGTTTAACTCCACCTTCATGCAGAAACCAGGCGGCATTGAACAGATCTTTTCCCATCACCACCGGATTGCGTTGCGGTGCGCCGATCAGTACGCCGAGGTGTGGCGCATGTTGTGCGATTCTGGATACCGCGGCTTCACATTTCAGGATAAAATCGTTGAAATATAAAAAATCACGTGGCGGATAACCGCAAACACTCAATTCACTGAACACGACCAGATCAGCCCCGGCAACATCTGCCTGACTGATGGCATCCAGTATTTTCTGAGTGTTATATTCAATATGGCCTATCTGATAATTCTGTTGTGCTAAAAATATTTTCATACTCATCCGGTTACAAATAACTTTACACCATTCAGCTGGTGATTTGTAAAGTTAATTTATAAGTATATGCGATACGTGATATGTTTAGCATGGATTCTGGGTTTGTGGAGTTGCAACGGAAAATCCTCCCTGCCTGATGTTTCAAAGATTGAAGTACAGCTCTCCACGGAAAGGTTTGACAAGAGCCTCTTTTCGATGGATACGGTTAATATCCTGGAAGGTATTGACGCCCTCAACCGCCAACATCCTTCTTTCACCAACATCTACTTCGCCCGCATCCTCAATGCGGATCCACGCTGGAGTGAAGACACAACCCGCGAGTACATCGCTTCCTT
>DPFD01000096.1:1995-2946 GCA_003534175.1 Chitinophagaceae bacterium | reverse complement strand
GGAAAAGGAATTGAAACGGTCGCTGCAATTTCTTAAATACCACTTTCCTGAGTATAAAGCACCCAACAAAGTAATAACATATATTGGTCCGCTCGACGGCTACGGTGATATACTCGATGAAGATGCGTTTCTCGTGGGATTGCATCATCACCTCGGCAGTACGTATTCGATGTATGAATCCATGCTGGTGCTGGAGACCTATCCTACCTATATCTCCCGCAGGTTTACTCCTGAAACCATAGTAGTGAACTGTATTAGCAATGTGCTGAATGATATGTTTCCCGAACAGTTAGAAGACAAAACCCTGATAGTACAGATGGTGGAGAAAGGAAAGAAGCTTTATGCCCTGCAACAATTAATACCTGAAAAGGATGAACACTATTTGATCGGATACACTCAAAAACAGCTGAAGGAATGTTACGAAAACGAAAAAAACATCTGGGCGTTGTTTACACAGAACAATTACCTGCAATCCACCGATTTCAATATCAACAAAAATTACGTGGGTGAAAGTCCGCGCACCATGGAACTGGGTGAAGCTTCACCGGGAAACATCGGCTCATTTGTGGGTTGGCAAATTGTAAAAAAATACGTGAGTAAAAAAGGAAATGTTTCACTGAAGGAACTGATGCAAACGCCTGCAGAAACCATTTACACGGTATCGAAGTACAAGCCTTAATTCAGTTTAAAACCGGTAGTCATTTTAAACGTAGGAATCTCTACGGTGAAATCGTTTCGGGTGTGCAGGTTTTGCACGAGGTACGTGCCATGCATTTTTCCGATTTCTGTTTTGAGGTTGCATCCGCTGATGTACTGGTATGATTGTCCGGCCGGAATTAACGGCTGTATCCCCACCACGCCTTCACCCTCCACTTCGCGGGTGGTTCCATCACTGTCGTAAATAAACCAGTGCCTGCGCATCAGTTGAATCGGAAACTCATTGTGGTTTTC
>DPFD01000096.1:0-1974 GCA_003534175.1 Chitinophagaceae bacterium | reverse complement strand
GCTGTTTTCGGGTTGGTAGTAGGTTTCTACACTTACTTTAACACCTTTTGAAATCTGTGATACCATAGTATTTCGCGTAAGGTAAACAAAATAAAAAAATGTTGCTGCACCTATCGTTACGAAAATCTTAAATAACCTTACTGTTCTTAAAACCCTGCTTCTGAAGCCATTGCAGTACTTTCTGGCGGTTATCGCCCTGAATCAGCACCAGACCGTCTTTCACGGAGCCGCCCGTACCGCAGAAGTTTTTGAGGTTTTTAGCGAACTGCTCAATCCCGGCACCTGCAAACCCCTCCACCATAGTAACGATTTTTCCTCCTCTTTGTTTTGTATCGAGCCTGATTTTTAATACCTGTTTAGAGGGTTCCAGGGTAATGTCCTCCTCCGGTGTTTCCGGCTGCATCAATGATTTATCGGTGGAATACACCAGCCCGGATGAAAATTTTTGCTTTGCCATGGTTTAAAGGATTACAGCTTTTAAACTCAAATCGAGGCTCACCGCCTGATGGATAACGGAACCGCTGGAAATGAAATCAACCCCGGTGGCCGCATACGCTTCAATATTGCTGAGCTGGATGCCTCCGCTGGCTTCCGTTTCATACCGACCGCCAATCAGTTGCACAGCTTCCTGTACGGCCTGCGGTTCAAAGTTGTCGAGCATAATCCGGTGTACTTTGCCGGTACTCAGCACTTCTCGTACATCTTCCAGCGAGCGGGTTTCCACTTCAATTTTTAATCCGGGATGGTTTTGCACATAATCATGTGCCCGGAGGATGGCTTTGGAGATTCCTCCGCAATAATCAATGTGATTATCTTTTAGCATAATCATATCATATAAGCCAAAGCGATGGTTCCCGCCCCCTCCGATCCGTACAGCTTCTTTTTCCAGCAGGCGGAAATTGGGAGTGGTTTTGCGTGTGTCCAGTAAACGGGTGTGATAGCCTTCTAATTTTCGTGTATACGTTCTGGTGAGTGTAGCTATTCCACTCATCCGTTGCATGGTATTGAGCACCAGGCGTTCGGTTTTCAATATCACATGAACGGGTGCAGTAATTTCAAAAGCTGTTTCGCCCGGTAGCATATCCTCTCCGTCTTTTTTGTGGGGATGAAACACCACCTCCGGGTCAACGGTTTGAAAAATGATGCGTGCAACATCCACGCCTGCCAACACCCCGGCCTGCTTTATTTTCAACACGGCCTTACCGGTAGTTTCCGGAGGAATACAGCACAGGGTTGAATGGTCTCCCGTACCAATATCTTCTTCCAGGGCTGAATGAATGAGTTGATGTAGTTTCTCTTGATCCATACGACAAAGCTAACCAGAACCTGTTATAAATGAAAAACGCCCTTTCGGGCGCGTGGTGGAGTTTCTGTTAACGAGTTTCAAATCGGAGTTCCTGCAATGCCTGCTTATCTCCTTTTTGTTTCATGAATATGGTGGTTCTGAATGTACCATTGCTGGTTACCAGATTTCCAATGCAATATTGTGAGCCTGCATTTTCACCCTGATGGATGATGTTGAATGCGCGGATAGAGTTGATCCTGAAGAAATCTTTCAGCACCACTTCTGCCTGGCTCTTACTGTAGTTATTGCTCTTTCCGGGGAGGGTGATATCTACCGTTTTATCAAAATATTTCGCTACCTGGGTAGCATTGCCTGATTTTAGTGCTGATAACACATCATCAATGCCGGTAGCAAACGTAAATGAACAGAGAGAAGCAAAAACAAGTAAAGAGGTAAAATATTTTTTCATACATTAGGTTTAGAACACATCTGATTATAATAAAAAGTGTGCCAACTTTTCATTTATAGCGATATGCTGCCTCAATATCGATAATTTTTCCGAGAAGACACAGGATGCGGGCAAAGATTTACTTTTGCACCATGAACAGCAGAAAAGCGATGTTAATCATCATGGATGGCTGGGGGCTGGGTCAGGTTCCCGCAAGCGATGCCATTGCCCACGCACGCAC
>DPFD01000221.1 GCA_003534175.1 Chitinophagaceae bacterium | reverse complement strand
AAAATCATACTAATTTGTCTTATTTTAAGTCAAAAAAAACTATTGTCTCTTCAGGTTGGCATCAGCCTGTACCTGCATATCTCTGAAATGTTCCAGCGTTGCCTGTTTGTAAATACGGTACACCTCCTTTCTGGTTTTTTTATATTCATGGTGGATNNGGGGTGTTTTTCAGAACAATAATGCAACCCTACACCACAGCCTGTAAAAATCTTATCGCCATCTACCGCCAGTACAATATCTGCCAGTGAGTTTCGGGCATCCTTTTCCGAAAGGTAAAAACCACCATTTCTTCCTTTGCTGGATTGCAGGAATCCCTTTTTACTGAGCGATTGAAGGATTTTGCCAATGAACAACTCCGGAGAATCAATGTTGGCAGCTATTTCACGTATGTTCACCATCTTGTGCTCATTCGAATGCTGGGCAACATATATCATGGCACGGAGAGCATATTCGCAGGTTTTCGACAACATATCCTTTAATTTCAATGCAAATATACAACAAAAAATAAAATAAGACAAAAAGGTATGATTTAATTTTTACTCATGTAAAATCCTCCTCTATACGATTCCATCTTTTAACCAGTATATTTGGTAAAACATCCGGTACAATTGAGATACACCGCCGTTTACATGTTGTTTGCACTGGGTTGGATGCTGCAGTTTCATTCAGCTTCTGCGCAGCATTATCAGTTTGTCAGAACCTACACGGAGCAACAAGGCCTCAGCGATAACCGTGTAACGTGTTTTTATAAGGACGTGCATGGTTATATGTGGATTGGCACGCGAAACGGACTGAATCGTTATGACGGCCATTCGTTCAGGGTGTTTCAACCTACCAGCAGTCAGTCTATATCAAACGAAATTATTAACGACATCACCGGCGACAGTGCCGGGAATATTTGGGTGGCTACCATGAACGGTCTAAACAAACTCGATCATCAAACCGGAAAATGGTCGCACTGGATGCCCGATGGCGAAAATAAGACCAATGCCTTGCCCAATAATCTGGTGTGGGATATTGAGATGGATGCACAAGGGAAATTATGGATTGCTTCTGATGTGTTCTCTTTTGCAGCTTTTGATGAAACGAAAGATGTGTTTACATTGTACGACTGGCCGGGTTTTATAAAAACCATCAGCGGTGTGCAAACGCCGAAAGGATATCATTCCATCCTACGGTTTGCAAAAACAGACAGCGATACCTGTTGGCTTGGTACCAATAAGGGATTGGTGATGCTAAACATCCGCACGAAAAAATTCACCTTTATGGGTGGCGGATACAATGATCAGTTAGTTGATATGCAATGGGATTCCCTGCGCAGAAGGGTTTTGCTGGTAACCGAGAGTGGAGACCTGTGGGTGTATGATGTAGATAAAATGAATTTCAGCATGCATCAGCCTGTTGCTGAACCGTATCCTTCCATTCAGTTGAATACTTACGAAGCGGATGAAATCTGGCTGGCCTCCCCGGGTGGAATCATACGGTATGGAAGTGAAATGCCGGTACTAATGCATCACGTACCCGGCCTCGGTTTTTCCATTCCTCCCGGAGGGGTGAAAAGAGTATACAGGGATGATCAGCAACTGAATTGGGTTGCAACACCCAATGGTTTCAGTTTAATGGAACATCGAAATCATGCCGTTCGGTTCCTGCCTCTTACCACGGCGTCGGATAAAGAAGGGAATAATCGTATGACGAGTGTATGGTATGATGATTCACTGCAACTGTATTTTGTTACGGCTACTCAACCCGCAGGAGTTTTTTTGCTGGATAAAAAATCGGGACAAATTAAGCAAGTGCAAACGGATGCGTCCGGTAAGCAGTTGCCTCCCTGTCTTTCAATTAAAAAAGTAGCCGGTACCATTTGGTTGCTAACTTCGTCTGTAGTTTACCGTTACCAAACTTCTACGGGCACCTTTAAACCGTTCTCCACCCCATTTGATATTACCGGTGTGCAGTTTAATGATGTGCAGGAAGATGCATGGGGCAATACCTGGTTTTCCACCTTTGGTGAAGGTGTTTTTTACTTCAGTGCATTGCATAACGAGTTCAGGCGCATTGTTACTACTAATGATACCTTTCTATTAAAAGGAGCTACAGCACTGAAAGCCGATGGCAACGGGCAGTTTATGTGGATATCCACCTATGGCAGTGATTTACACCGTTACCACATATCTACCCAAACCATGGAGGTTTTTAGTGAAAACCTGAAACAACCCTTGTATAAACCCCTGAATCTGGTGAATGATCTTGAACGCGACGGTCGCGGTGCTTTGTGGGCCGCTACACACGCCGGAGGCATTTTCAGATTTCGTTCGGATATGCCCGTGCACGACGCTTTTCAGTCGTTCAGTATGTTGAACGGGTTAATGCACAATGAGTACCTGTCGTTGAAAAAGGGGAAGGGGAATACATTGTACCTGTTATCACGTAAAGGGGTTTCATATATTGATATTGATCGTCCGGATAAAGAATTCACTATTCCGTTTGTCTCCACCTTTTCTTCCTTTGGCTCGTTTGTTGAAACTCCACACCGAATGTTTTTTGATGAGGGTGAGGAAACTATTTTAGTTCCGGTTGCGGGTGGTTTATTTTTTTACAATCATCAGCAAGAGACAAGAGTGCATCCATTTAAAATTGTTGTGGATGAAATAATAACAGAGGCAGGTACAGTGAAAACGTTGAAGCCTAATCTGTTTACGCTTCCGGTGCATCACAAAAAACTCCACATACACTTCGCCGGATTGTATTACGGCGCCAGTCCGGTTTTGTATCAATATAAAATGGATGGGTTTGATAAGGGATGGATAAACGCGGGTCCTGCAATGACAGCACCTTATCAAAATCTTACCAAAGGGAATTATTCCTTTCAGGTGAGGGCAACTGATTTGTCTGGTAAGGAACTTGTCCGAAGCGTGCCTTTTCAAATTCATATCATGCCACCATTCTATGATACATGGTGGTTCATGCTCCTCATGTTATCTTGTATCATCTGGATTGTGTGGCGCGTGATGCATCAACTTAAAAGTCGTATTCGTGATGAAAGGATTTTGAATCAGTTTGCAACTTCATTATATGGCAAGAATAGTGTGGAAGATATTTTCTGGGATGTGGCAACCAACTGCGTTCATTTATTAGGTTATCCAGACTGTGTAGTGTATCAGTTGGATGAAAAACGCAACGTGTTTATACAGCGGTCGGCTGCGGGCCCTAAAAAACCGGGGCAGATGCGTGAAATTTATAATCAGATTGAACTGCCCGTTGGAACAGGCGTGGTAGGTTCAGTAGGTGCCACTGGAAAGGCAGAGCGTATATCCAATACACTGAAAGATAAACGGTATGTGGTGGATGATGCCATTCGGTTGTCTGAAATTACAGTCCCTATACTCATTGATGGAAAAGTGTTTGGTGTAATTGATGCAGAACATCTCCGTAAAAATTATTTTAAGCGAAGAGATTTACGTATGCTTAAAAAGATTGCTGCCATTTGTGCTGAACGCATTTCTAAATTCATGACGGAGGAAAGATTGCGCACTAAAATTGCGAGGGATTTGCATGATGAGATGGGTTCGGTTTTAACCAGTATTAATATCTTGAGTACGGTGGCGATGAGTAAAACCAAGGATACGCATACCGTAGAAACCTATCTGGATAAGATAAAATCGCATTCGGCTGAGATGATGGAGAATATGAGTGATATTGTTTGGGCAATCAATCCCTCCAACGATAGTATCGATCAGCTGCTGTTCCGTATGAAGGAGTTTGCCGCGGAGTTGCTAGAACCTGCGGGCATCAAGGCAAATTTTATTACCTCAGAAATTACGGATACCACATTGCTGAATCTGGAAGAGCGGAAAGACCTATACCTTATTTACAAAGAAGCGCTTCATAATGCGGTGAAATACAGCCGGGCTACTCAAATTGATATTGAGTTGTTGGTGAGCGAACAGGAAATTGTATTGAGGGTTACGGATAATGGAGTTGGATTCCGCATGAATCCTGGGTTTTCAGGAAACGGACTGAGGAATATGCAATCACGTGCCGATGAAATTTCAGCTACGTTGCGCGTGGTTCCTGCAGAAGGAAAAGGAACCATGGTGGAACTTGTTAAGCGCATCACATGATGAGGGGAGAAACATTAAATAATACGACTGTAAATTGCATACATTGATACATGTCAGCACCCATACTCATAACAGTATTTGAAGACAATGATTCCCTTCGGGCCAGCTTGTTGAATCTCCTGGAATTATCCGGTGAGTTTATTGTGGTGAGCCAGTACTCGAATGGGGAGCAGGTTGAAGAGGCTATCAAAAACGATAAGCCTGATGTAGTATTGATGGATATTGATATGCCCGGAACTACCGGGGTTGAGGCGGTTAGGCGCATTCGGGTGTTTGATCAGAAAACACAGATCATCATGCTCACCGTGTTTGATGACAATGTACATGTATTGAATGCTATGGCGGCAGGAGCCAATGGTTATTTACTAAAGAAATATGTGAGTGATAAACTAATTGACGCCATCCATGAGGTGATGTCGGGGGGAGCACCTATGAGTCCGTCGGTTGCCCGCATGATCATCAACAGTATGCATCAGCAGGCGCCGGCGAACGCCTACCATTTAACTGCCCGCGAAAAAGAGACGTTACAGTTGCTGGCACAGGGCAACAGTTTCAAAATGATTGGAGCAGAGTTGGATATCAGCATTGATACCGTGCGCACCCATATCAAAAGAATCTACGAAAAGTTACAGGTGCGTTCACAGATAGAAGCTGTGAGTAAGGCAATCAATGAGAAGTTGGTGTAGTGAGCAGATTAAAACACCTTTTGTAGCATTATTTTTTCTCCTCCAGCATCGCTTTAAATGAATCTTTGCACTCGGTTGCACAGAAACCATAAATTTTCCCATCTACCAGCAATGTGTCGGCAATGCCGGCTTTTAGGGGCATCCCGCAAATAGTATCGTAGGCAGAAGCGAACTCAATATGTCTGAAGGCATCCTTATCGCCACTACCTTCCATATGGTTGTGCGATTCGTGTTTGTGTTGTTCTTCCATGGCATTTTGATTTCTGGTTTCTTCGTTGCATGCCGTGAAAAATACGGTGGTGGCCAGCATCAGGCAAATGGCTGTAAATCGATTGCTCATACTGAGGTGTTTAATCTGATAATTAAATTCCACACAAGGTACGAATTTGCAGGTTAATGGAGTAGGGGTTGAACGATGTGAGGTAAAGGGTTTAATCATTGAACGTATATAACAGAATGAGTCTTGTTGGATTACTTCATTACTATTTTTAGTTGGGCAGTGGCGAAGAAGACTTTATCTCAACATCTGCATATTGCCATGCTTCATTAAAAGCTGTCTGTATCCTTTTTGCTTCATCATCCTTTTTCTGGTATACCAGTGATTGATACAATCCGATAAGTGCCCATCCATTTTTTTTCCATTTTTTTAAATCGTTGCGGTATACATTTTCTGCTTCCGGATATTTTCCGGCTTTCAGTAGTATGTTTCCTAAATGATGCCTCACAGAAAAGAACCAATCTGGAGGTTCATTATAATTCAGTGCATCTTCAATTTTAATCGCTTCATTTAGCCAATGAATGGATGATTCCATTTGATTCTGTTTGGCTGCAATTTCAGCCGATAATACGAACGATGCAATTTGAACAAGATCGGCTGTGGTGTTTATGTTCCACACGGTGAGGTGTTGCAGGGCAGTATCTTTCGCCAGCATTTTTAAACTATCAGATATTTTTTGAGCTTTAGGGATATCTCCTTTTCCCAGATAAGCCATTCCCTTTGCATAATGCCAGATAGCGGTAGGATATACCAGATCTTTTTCCGGACGTGGTAATGCATGGATACTATCCCATAGCGCAAATTTTACAGCAACGTAATAGGGGATGGAATAATAGTGCTGTAAGGTGCCCCAGCCCGGCTCTCTCATAATATCGGTTGGGGTGTGTTGCTGCATCTTTTTTGCTGCAATCCAGGATAGTTTTGAATTCCCTTCCAAAACAGCAGTGGCGGTTAAAAAATGATAATTATGCGGATAATAGGCCAGTGGATATACACCTTGTGCATGACAGGCAGTAGTGTATATACTGTCTGTTTCAACTGCACGGAGATTGGACAGTGTGCCTAAGTGGTAATCGCCGGTGTTGATATAAATATGCGAGGGCATGTGCAGTAAATGTCCAGAACCTCGAACAAGGGTGTCCAGCAGGCCGGCACTGGCTAATGCCTTTTCAGGAGTTGCAGAAGCCTCCATGGCGTGAATATAAAAGTGATGCGCCCCGGGATGTTTCGGGTTTATTTTAATCAGATGCTCCAACACTGCAATCAGTTCAGCGGTCCATGCCTTGGGCAATTGTGTTTGCTTATCATACAAATCCCAAGGGTGCAGGTTCATCAGTGATTCAGCATACAAAGCTCCAATGTCCGGATCGTTTGGAAACTGTTGATATACTTTCTTCATTTCTGCGGAATATGTTTTATCTAAGGCTGACCGGTCTTCCGGTGGTTGTGCAGTATATCGGGTGTTTAAAGCTTTAATCAGCCGGAGTTCCTTTTCGGTTACATGCTGAGATAACATCAACGCTTTATTGGCGGCATTATAGGCGCGTTCATAATGGTCATTTTCCATTCCGCCGTTGTAATTGGGGCCCAATACATAGGCATATCCCCAGTAGGTCATGGCACAGTTGGAATCCAGCCGCGTGGCCTCATAAAAAGAACGGGCTGCTTCTGCATGATTAAACCCATACGACAGCATCATTGCCTGATTGAAATATTCCTGAACTTCCGGATTTGTAGTTGAGATTTTAAAATCTATTCCTTCCAATCCTTTAAACCTCGGTGCTTTTTTGCCGGAGGTATACCAATCACTATCGGTTGTTTTTGGGGTATAGCAACCCATTTTTTCTGTTGCATTTACTTTAGTCTTGTCATTCCGTGCGCACCCGGCAAGTAGTAAAGCTGAGAAAATAATTAGATGCGCTCTATTCATACAAAATCATTTTAGAATTTAATCGTATTCAATGCAATGAATGGATTGAACACCATGTTCATTTACTTTTATAAAATCGCGAAAGGTGTTTTAAAAGTTCATAATAGTTCAAGCAAATTGATGCTATCAGGAGTTCATTATGATTAAAGAGGTGAAATGAGGAAGGTAGATTTTATGAAGTGCATATCATCCACACAACCCAGGTAACAGATGCTCTGACACCTATATAAAAATAGAAAAATATATTACCAAACAAAATAATATGAAAAAGGGAGTTGGGGTTTGAATAAGTGTTTTTATGTATGATGGGTTTTGCTGCATATTAAATGGCTTGTTATTGCCTTCTATCCCGAAGGGATAGAATATTTATAGAAATTATGTTGAACGAATTAGGTTCGACCCC
>DPFD01000188.1 GCA_003534175.1 Chitinophagaceae bacterium | reverse complement strand
CTGATGCCGCATTTGAGTTTGTTGAAACCCAATGTTCCCTTATACCTGTTTTTTTGGGGCGGCGATTTTCTGGAGCAGCCTGCTGAATTTGTAAAGTTTAATCTGGAACCAGAAACGTATAAAATCGTCGATTTTTTGAACCATCGTTCAATGTTTTATTTCACATTGAACCCTGTGAAAATAGTGAAACAACTGGCTTCGTATTTTACGGTGAATCAACGCTGGGATGAATATCGCAGCAATGCCGTTAAAGTCAGAAAACAATTTATGGAACGGCTTAACTATTTCTGTCATTGGAATGAAGCCGACTTGCATCGTGTGACAGGGATGTACGGTGGTAAACCTGTTTTTAAGAAATTCTTCTATGATTTTGGTTTTAGCAATTTCGCCGACGAGGTAGTGACTCCTCATTCCGGGGACACCAAATTAATCTGGCTGGGAAATTCAGCTACATTCCCCAACAACCATGCTGACGCGCTGATGCAGTTGAAACAGTTTCATCAGGAAAATATTAAAATCGTGGCTCCGTTGAGTTACGGGCACCTGAAGTACGGAAGGATGATTTCTAAATTGGGTAAGCGCTATTTTAAAGATAAGTTTTACGGAATGGAAAAGTTCATCCCCCTGAATGAATACCTGGAATTACTGAAGGATGTTGATGTGGTGGTAATGTACCATAACAGAACACAGGCGGGTGTGAATGTTTTTGCTTTTTTACGGATGGGGAAGAAGGTGTTCCTAAAAAAAGAGTCAACCATTTATAGCCTGGCTGTTGAAAATGGGGTTAAAGTGTTTGATGCAAATCTGATTGGGAAAATGAGTTATGAAGAATTTATCACGCCACTATCACACGATGAAAGAGAGNNAAAAATGGTGAGTGATATGTTTTCAGAAGAAAACCGCCATGCATATATGCAGGAGTTATTGAACTGATATGCTACCTCGGGTTTCAATCATAACACCGGTATTCAATCGCGAACGTGTAATAGCTGAAACTATTCAGTCTGTTATTAATCAAACGTATAAGTTCTGNNTACGGATGAAACACTGAATATTGTTCGTGGATTTGTAGAAAACGATGCTCGGATTACATTAGTTATTCGGGATCGCCTGCCAAAGGGTGCCCCGGTTTGCAGAAATATCGGATACGAACAGGCAAAAGGAAATTATATCATCTTTCTTGATTCTGATGACATTATTGCTCCAAATGCTTTATCTACACGGGTTGGGGCTATGGAAGAACAAAAGGTTGATTTTATATGGTGTTCATCTGCTTTCTTTACCAACCATCCATCTGATGCAAAGTATATTTGGAACCGTGCAGATGAAAGAACAGATCTTGACCGTTTTTTATTACACGATCCTGTTTGGCAGACAACAGGGCCAACATGGAAAAAATCATTTCTTGATAAATATCATCTTAGATTCAATGAACAGGCTCTGTCTTCACAGGATTGGGAGTTTCACGTCAGGGCATTGTTGAAACATCCTTTATATCAATATGGCTCATCCATTAGCTTACCAATTCATACAGTTGATAATTTTATTCGGAGGAATATTGATGTAAAAACCATCAGCAGTACTCATGCCGGAAATGAAAAAGCAGTTAACCGCTTACAGTTAATCACTGAATTGTTAAGCTTGGAAGAGGTTAAGGGCTTTAAACCATTTGAAGAAAAACTTCTATTTACATTATTGTTGGAATGCATTCGCTTACTGAATGCACGGCAAAAAATTCCAACCGAAGTTCATCAGGCCATCAGGAAATATGCTCCTGAAAAAAATCCAAAACTGGCATCCATAACATCTTTTTTATATCGCGGTATTTATTGGCAAAAAATGGGGAATCGCTTTTTTAGTATTTACAGAAGGTTGTATTACAAAAAGATGGTAAATGAGCATATATTTGGTCGCAGCCAGTATCGTTCTGAACTCACAAATGATGAACGTAATTATATTGTAGAAATGTTTGAACAGAATGCTGACTAATTATTTTGAAAGATAAAATATACGAACAAGGAGGTAAGTTGAAGAGTAAAAAAGGGAAAAAAAGATTAAAGATATTTCTGATCGTTTCATTGATTGGGATCATTGCACTGGAACTGCATCTTCGCTATTTCTGGGGTTTCTGCGATTCTGTATTAATGCAAAAGGATAGCCAATACGAGTATATCGCTCAGCCCAATCAGGATAGGTTTCGTTTTCGCAACCACATTAAGTACAATAGTTTCTCCATGCGTTCAGATGAGCCGGATTCCAGTGCTTTTAAAATTATCGGATTCGGCGATTCTGTAATTAACGGCAGTGTAATGGTTGATCAGGATAGTGTGGTTACTTCATTGCTTACAAAAGTACTCAGTCAGCATTTCAATCAGTTTATTCAGGTATTGAACGTATCTGCTGGAAGCTGGGGGCCCGACAATTGTTTTGCATATATCAAAAAGAATGGTCATTTCAACGCACGGCTGTTTTTTCTGGTGATGAGTTCACATGATGCTTATGATAATATGGATTTCCGGCAAGTGGTGGATCATGATCTGGGATACGAATCAAAACAATATAAACTGGCCATGTGGGAGTTATGGGATCGTTACATAACTCCGCGCCTGTTTAAACCCAAACCACCGAATACTACAGGTGTTGCAAAAAAATCTAAGGATTTCAATTCCGGATTGGCTGATATACACCAGTACGCTAAAGAAAACAACATTCCTTTCTTTGTTTATCTCCACCCGGATTCTGTTGAGTTGAATAGAAGGCAATATAATGAACAGGGCTTGGAGGTTATTTCTTTCTGTGAGTCGAATGATATCCCGTACATTCCCGCGTTAGACGTGCTGAATCAGGATGATTACAGAGATATTATTCATCTGAAAGAAAGCGGACACCGGAAAATGAATAGTAAAATACAGCCCTATATCGAAGCTATTCTTCGAGATACCTTTCATCTTAAAGATCGTATTACGAGTGATACCTGATTTAAATAAACAGCCACTGGTTAGTGTACTGATGACAGTATACAACCGGG
>DPFD01000115.1:1139-2991 GCA_003534175.1 Chitinophagaceae bacterium | reverse complement strand
GCCATACGCTCCAATCGGAACGCGTATCAGTGTGTGAACCGGAAATTTGCCACAGCTCAGGTAACAGCTTTTAGAAATTTCTGTTACCAGCTGATTGAATCCGGGATAGATATAATCTGCAAACTGAACTTCCACAATGGGTTTGAGGCCTACCGCGCTCATCCCCACCGTTGAGCCAATGATATAGGCTTCCTGAATAGCGGTGTTGAACACCCTGTGGTCGCCGAACTGCTCGGCAAGGGTTGCGGCTTCACGAAATACTCCCCCCAGTCTTCTGCCCACATCCTGGCCATAAAGCAATGCCTCGGGATGATCTTCCATAATTTCCCGAATAGCAAACAGCGCGGCATCTACCATCAATACTTTTTCTTTATGGGCAGGGCTTCGGTTTCCTTTTTCTTCCGTGATAGCAGGAGGAGCGAATACATGGGTATGCACCTGGGTAGTGTCCGGCTCGGGAGAGGCAACAGCTGCCTTGAATGCTGCGGCCACGGCTTGTTCGGCCTCGGCTTCTATTTGTAATAATTCAGATTCTGCTACTCCGGCCTCGAGCAATGCCTTCCGTAATTTGGGCCCGGGATCCTGGGCATTGTGCGATTTCAGTTCCTCTTCTTCCCGGTAAAACTCACGGCGCACACCACTGGTGTGATGCCCTATCAAAGGCACTTTTGCGTGAACGAGAAATGGCCTGCGTTCATTCCTAACGGTTTGCACTACACGCTGCATGGTTTCGTAACAGGTTACAAAATCTGTACCGTCTATGCTCACGCGGTCTATTCCGTTGAATCCGGTTATAAATTCATAGGCGTTGTTGGTACGTGCTTCGGCTGAGGTTACACTAATACCCCAGTCGTTATCCTGTACGAGATAGATGATGGGTAACTGGTGCAGCGCGGCAAACTGAAACGCTTCACTTACTTCTCCTTCTGTAACCGAGGCATCGCCCAGTGAACAGATGACTACCGGCAATTCGCCGGCTGGGCCTTTGCGTACGGTTCCAATTTTCTCAGTGTATTGTACACCTTGTGCTACGCCCGTGGTAGGGATTACCTGCATACCGGTAGCACTGCTTTGATGTATGATTACCGGATAGTTGGCTGAGCGATAGTTGGGATGGCTGTAATAAGCTCTGCCCCCGGTGAAGGGATCGTCTTTTTTTCCGAGGAGCTGAAGCATTAATTCAAGCGGACTGAATCCAAGGCCGAGCAGGATGCTTTCATCCCGGTAATAGGGACTGATATAATCTACCGGAAGCATTTGAAAAGCCGTTGCCAGTTGAATAGCCTCATGACCACGCGAGGTGCTGTGCACATATTTGCAAATTGCCCGGTTGGCTTCGTAGGTATCCGCCATGTGTTTGGCACAAGCCATCAGGCGATAGGCTTTCATCATTATCTGCGTGGGTGCATTCATGCGGCTTTTCAATTTGAGGCACAAAAGTAACAATTACTGCGCATTGCAGCGGTTGATATGGCATAAAAAAAGCAGTCTGCCACAGCAGACTGCTCATATCAGTTCATAGCAATATCTATTTCATTTTAAAGGTATCCATGAATTTCGTAGTGAAATTCCCTTTTCTGAAATCTTCGTTTTGCATGAGTTGTAGATGGAAGGGGATGGTGGTTTTAATACCTTCAATCACATATTCACTCAACGCTCTGTGCATGGTATCAATAGCCTCTTCGCGGGTTTGTGCAACAGCAATCAGTTTCCCGATCATACTGTCATAGTAAGGAGGAATTACATAACCGGCATACACATGGCTGTCTACACGCACGCCATGGCCGCCCGGGGTATGCAGTACCGTTATCTTTCCGGGAGAGGGCCTGAAATCGTTGTAAGGGTCTTCAGC
>DPFD01000115.1:0-1086 GCA_003534175.1 Chitinophagaceae bacterium | reverse complement strand
GATTTGTTCTTTAATCAAATCATAATTGATTACTTCCTCCGTAACGCAGTGTTCTACCTGAATACGGGTATTCATCTCCATGAAGTAGAAGTTCCGGTGCTTATCTACCAGAAATTCAATGGTACCCACGCTTTCATAATTGATGGCCTTTGCGGCTAATATGGCTGCTTCACCCATTTTGTGGCGAAGTTCCTCGGTCATGAATGGTGAAGGAGATTCTTCCACCAGTTTTTGGTGGCGGCGCTGAATAGAGCAATCCCTTTCACTGAGGTGGCATACATTTCCATACTGGTCGCCGGCAACCTGAATTTCTATATGGCGAGGTTCTTCTACGAACTTTTCCATATAAATACCGTCGTTTTTGAACGACGCGGCGGCTTCCGCTTTGGCATTATCGTACGCACGTTCAAGATCTGATTCGTCCCAAACTACACGCATTCCTTTTCCACCGCCGCCGGCAGTGGCCTTGAGGATGACGGGATAACCGATTTCCTTTGCAGAAGCTTTTGCATGATCGGCATCGCGCAGCAGGCCTTCCACGCCGGGTACTACCGGTACACCGGCAGCAATCATGGTTTCTTTAGCAGTAACTTTATCTCCCATGCGGGTAATCATATCCGGGGTTGGACCAATAAACTTGATGCCATGATCGGCACAAATCTGTGAAAACTTGGCATTTTCAGCAAGGAAACCATACCCGGGATGAATAGCATCCGCATTGGTAATTTCAGCCGCTGCCATAATATGGGCTATGTTCAGATAGCTATCGGCACTGGCAGGTTTTCCGATACATACGGCTTCATCTGCAAACTTTACGTGAAGGCTGTCTTTATCGGCAGTAGAGTAAACCGCTACTGTTTTAATTCCCATTTCCCTGCACGTTCGTATTACCCTGAGGGCTATTTCGCCACGGTTGGCGATAAGAATTTTTTTCATGTTCTTTTACCGGTTGGTGAGGATAACAGATTATTTGGGTTCCACAAGGAAAAGAGGTTGATCGTATTCAACCGGACTGGCATCATCCACCAGAACTTTCACAATGGTACCTTTGATTTCACTTTCAATTTCGTTGAAGAGTTTCATGGC
>DPFD01000218.1 GCA_003534175.1 Chitinophagaceae bacterium | reverse complement strand
TGGAAAAGTGACGGTACGGAAGCGGGTACTGTGATGGTGAAAGACATATTTGCGGGAAATGGAAGCAGCTCCCCAAAAAACCTTATTCATATAAATGGGGTATTATATTTCAGTGCTACTACCGGAACCAATGGAGTAGAGTTATGGAAGAGTGATGGCACNNNGGCACTGTGATGGTGAAAGATATATACAATGGAACGGGCAGCAGTTTACCTACAAATTTCGTCAGTGCCAATGGGGTGTTATACTTTATTGCCAATGATGGTATACATGGTGAAGAACTTTGGAAAAGTGACGGCACCGAAGCAGGTACACAGCTGGTAAAAGATATTTGGCCGGGTCCCCATCAAAGTTTTATCAGCTATTTAAGAGTGATAGATAATAAATTGCTTTTTTCAGCCAATGATGGCATACACGGGGAGGAAATATGGCTAAGCAATGGTACGGCTGCAGGTACGATGATGGTGCAGGATATTTCAATACCCGGAGGTAGCGTATCGTATGATTTTACTGTATCAGGAACTAAATTATTTGCCAGTATTTCAGATGGAATTCATGGAACGGAATTATGGGTAGCAGATATTGGTGCTGTACTTCCTTTGAATTTACTGGAGTTTACCGGTCAGCTTATTCATAACAACAGTCAGCTTACCTGGTTAACAACGGGGGAACTAAACACCGCCTCTTTCGATGTGGAGCGAAGCGTGGATGCCAGAAACTTTGTACCAGTGGGTAATGTAGCGGCCTTCAATACTACCGGTACCCATCGCTATTATTTTACTGACAACAATGTTACAGCCCTCGGTGTGCCGGTTGTTTACTACCGGTTGAAGCAAAAGGATATAGACGGCAGATTTACGTATTCTAATATCATTGCATTGTCTTTNNACAGTAAGAGTATCGTGTTGCTGTATCCGAACCCTTTAAGCAGCCGGATTAATCTGTCTGTTACTAGTACAAAGGCACAAAAAATTCAGGCAAGCATTTTCGATAACTCCGGAAGGATAGTCAAGCGGCAACAATGGAATGTAACACCCGGCAGTACATCATTATTTATGGATGTGAATGATTTAGCCAAAGGGTTATATTATCTGGAACTTAAAGGACCAGCATTGAATGAACGGAAATCGTTTATTATTCAGTAAGTGTGATTCGTGTATGTAACGTTTTTATTGCGGTTTAACGGCAACGCCTAAACGCCTGAGCAGGTGTGTTGAGCAGCAGGATGGTGTAGTTCCACCATCGTGGGTGGTTTCCAAAACCCAAGCCAGACTTGATTACCCGTAAGCCGCCGTCCTATGGCCTGCTGACCAGCAACTAGAGGGAATTGTTTTCATCAACCCGAAGGGTTCAAATATTTATAGCCGGAGATGAAATATAGTTGTACGACCCTGTAGGGGGCGTATAAAATTGGATGCGCCAGTTTCTATAAACACGTTACAGGATAGTACTGTTTTTGTGGAACTTAGCTGTTTTGAATCATACTATTTCCTGAAGAGTTCTTATATTTGAATATGCAAAAGGCAGTGAAAATTGTTGGTTTAAGAGATCGTGGAACCGATTATCAATTTTGGCTTTCCCGATCCATTAAACAGAGACTTGAAGCTATCGAACTTTTACGTCAACAATACATAAATTACACCAAAAATGCTCAGTCAGGACTTCAGAGAGTTTGTCGAATTGTTGATAAAAAACAAAGCTGAGTATCTAATTGTGGGTGGATATGCTGTAGGTATTCACGGACATCCCCGCTACACCGGCGACTTAGACATTTGGCTGAATCCAACCGAAACTAATGCGTCGCTTATTCTCAAAACAGTAAACGAATTTGGATTTTCATCGTTCAACTTGAAAGTTGAAGACTTTACTAAACCAGGTAATGTTATCCAACTGGGATACCCACCGCTCAGAATCGACCTTTTAACAGAAATTGACGGGGTTTCCTTCGAGGAATCTTTTCAGAATAGAAAAGAAGTAGATATCGACGGAATGATTGTGAACTTTATAGGTTACAAAGAGTTGCTCAAAAACAAACAACATTCCGGGCGCCCACGAGATATTGATGATATTGAAAATTTAACCTAGACGCTTCACCAACCTTTAACATCACCATTACATAAAAAAGGGTTTCGTATACTTAGGACAGCTAAGTACTATATTTTAAGTGCAGTTCTTCATGAGAAATTCAGGAGTTATGATTCCTGCCTGCGTATAGTTGAGAACTGTTATTCCTTCGGGATAAATTCTCCGCGAGTTCTAACCACCCATCTATAATCGTTATATGGTCTTTGGATTCGCTTTACGAGGCTTGTTTTCATCAACCCGAAGGGTTCAAACATTTATAGTTGGAGGTGAAATAGTAGTACAACCCTGAAAGGGTTGTATAAAATTGATGCACCATTATGTAAACAAGGTGTTGAGGTAAGAAGAAATATTTCCGCAGTTTCCGACTATCAATAATTGAAGATATGTTTTGAGGAACCTGTAGGGTTCAAATATTTATAGTTGGAGGTGAAATAGAAGTACAACCCTGAAAGGGTTGTATA
>DPFD01000020.1 GCA_003534175.1 Chitinophagaceae bacterium | reverse complement strand
CACACCCAAATCCCCGATTTTAGGGGGTAAAACCAATGCCAGACAGGCCAGAATAGGTGTGGAAAAAATGTTTTTCAAAAAATAGTGTCGTAAAGTGGGAAAAAGTGTTATTTTGTGTGAATAATAACCAAATCCCTTCATGATCAGCTTCATTGGCGAATACGAATCAACGATTGATGCAAAAGGCCGCTTCTCGTTGCCCTCGGGTTTCAAGAAGCAGTTGCCGGATCAGGATTACAGTTTTGTAATCAACCGGGGATTTGAAAAATGCCTGACACTATACCCTACGCAAAGCTGGAAACCTATATTCAAGAAAATCAGCAATCTGAATGATTTCGATCCGAAGGTTCGTGAGTTCCGCCGGTATTTCCTCAACGGAGCACAAATGGTGGAGCTGGACAGTGCAGGCAGACTGTTACTGCCCAAGAATCTGATGGATCATGCATCGCTCGAGAAAGACATTGTGTTGGTATCGGCGGTGACCAAAATTGAAATTTGGGATAAGGATAAGTACCAGCAGTTCTTTGACTCTTTTACACCTGAAAGCTTTAGTAAACTGGCGAACGAGGTAATGAACAAGCCCGACGACCTGTTGAACGACTGATTAAATGATGGTGGACAAACAACATACACACTCCGTGGATTCAAACGCTTCGGGCGGTAGCGGCTATCATATCCCCGTGATGCTGCACGAATGCATGGATGCACTGCACATTATTCCGGATGGAGTGTATGTGGATTGCACCATGGGTGGTGGTGGACACAGCCGTGCGATACTGGAACGCCTGAACGAAAATGGCAGGCTGTTCGCATTCGATCAGGATGCAGATGCAGCAGCCAATGCGCCTGACGATAACCGGTTGGTGTTTGTGCCACACAATTTCAGATACCTGAAAAAAATGCTGCGCCTGCATCACATCACGCAGGTTGACGGTATCCTGGCAGATCTCGGCGTTTCAAGTCATCAGTTTGACCAAGCAGCACGTGGCTTCTCGATCCGTTTTGATGCAAACCTGGATATGCGCATGAACCAGCGCAGCGGAAAAACAGCCGCAGAGGTACTGAACACCTACACCGAACAGCAGTTGCACAAGTTGTTTGAGCGGTACGGAGAAGTAACCAACGCCAAAACGCTTGCGCGTACAATCGTAACCGTTAGAGCATTGCAGCCGTTCAAAACCATTCATCAGTTTAAGCAAGGCATTCAGGAAGTAGTTAAGGGTAATCCAAACAAATATTTAGCACAGGTTTTTCAGGCCCTGAGGATTGAAGTGAATGAAGAACTCACGGCACTGGAAGAGCTACTCGAACAAACGGTTGATGTTTTAAAACCGGGCGGCAGAATTGTAATCCTTACGTTCCATTCACTGGAAGATCGGATCGTAAAGCAGTTCTTCAAAACCGGATCAATTACAGAACCTGAAGCAGATGCGTTTGGAAGAAAACCACAGGTACCCTTTACCGTTATCACTAAAAAACCGGTAACGGCATCTGAAAAAGAGTTGAAGCTGAACAGTAGGTCGCGCAGTGCTAAACTGCGAGCCGCTGAAAAAAAATAAAATGGAAACTAAACAAACAGCCAAGAACGGGCAAAGCAAAAACGAATGGGTGAAGATTTTTAACAATCAGTCCATCGTGCGCAATATTCCGTTCTTTCTGTTTTTATCGGTACTGGCCGTGTTGTACATCTACAACGGTCACCATGCTGATAAACTGTTTAAACAAATCAGCAAAAGCGAAAGAAATATAAAGGAGTTGCAGTATGAATATAAATCCGTTCAAAGCGAAGTGATATTCAGAAGCAAGGCCACCGAACTGATGAAAGCGGTTGAACCACTGGGATTGAAAGAACTCAGTGTAAAACCCATTGTACTGAAACACGAAGAAAACTAACCAACTAGCTGTTGATGGACATAAAGAAGGATATATTATGGCGGGTTTACCTCTGCTTTTTGTGCATTGTGGCCCTTGGCATCTTCGTGCTGGGCCGTGCTGCATATATTCAGCAGGTACAGGGCAGCTACTGGCGCGAAATGGGCGACAGTCTGCACCTCCGCTATATGCCCATCGCCGCTGAACGCGGAAGTATTTACAGTGAAGACGGAAACATCCTCAGTACATCTGTTCCCATCTTCGATATTTATGTAGACTTTGGCGCCGAAGGCCTGAGAGATAAAGATGGCATCCGCTTTAAAGAAAATCTGGATTCTTTATCCATTTCACTGGCGCAGTTGTTTCAGGATAAATCATCCGAAGAATATAAAAAGCAACTGCTTACCGGCTATCAGAAGAAGGAGAGATATCATGCCCTTAAAAAGAAAATATCATTCGATGAATACCGCGCATTGCGGGAATTTCCACTGGTAAGGCTCGGTAGAAATAAAAGTGGATTTATCGTAGAGCCACGCGATAAACGCATCAACCCCTATGTGCTGATGGCCAATCGTACCATTGGTTTGTCTCGCCCCGATTCCAATAAAAACGTAGGATTAGAGAAAACATTCAATTACTTACTGAAAGGTGTATCCGGACAGCGCCTCATGCGCTATGCCGCCGGTTCATACATACCGGTTGAAGGTGCTGAAGTAGATCCGGAAAACGGAAAAGATATCATCACCACGCTGGACACATACATTCAGGATTTTACCGAGAAGGCTTTGATGGATATGCTGGTGAACAATAATTCATTGCACGGCACGGCCATTGTAATGGAAACAGAAACCGGAAAAATTAAAGCCATCGCCAACCTGGGACGTCAGCCCGATGGCACCTACATCGAAGACCTGAACTACGGAGTGGGTAAAAGCACCGAGCCGGGATCGGTATTTAAACTGGTTACACTGTATTGCCTGCTGAAAGATAAATATGTGGATGTAAATACCCGCGTGGATTGTGAAGGCGGAGTAAAATCATTCCACGGGTTGCGCATCCGCGATTCACATAAAGGCACCGGCATTGTTACGGTGAAAGAGGCATTTCTGCAAAGCAGCAACGTGGCCTTTGCCAAACTCGCTTATCAGTATTATCAGCAGCAGCCCGACCGTTTCATTCAGCATATACGCGATTTGAAACTGGATACACTCACCGGGATTGAAATTGTAGCCACCTCCGGCAAGCCGCTCATCAAAAGTGCGAAAAGCAAAAGCTGGAGCAAAACAACCATTCCGTACATGGCTCACGGTTATGAAGAACTGGTAACACCGCTGCACATGGTGATGTTCTACAATGCAGTTGCCAACAACGGCCGCATGATGAAACCATATCTCGTGAATGCGGTAAGAGAATACGGAGTGGAAGTACAGAAGTTTGAACCGGTTGCGGTGGTGGAAAAAATTGCTGACGATGAAACCATTGCGCAGATGAAAGAGTGCCTGAAAGCAGTGGTAGATAGTGTACGCGGTACCGGTAGAAGGGTGCTTTTTGATTCAGCGTACTCTATTTCAGGTAAAACCGGAACAGCAGTAACGGCACAGGATAACCGCGGATACAACAAAGGCAACAAGGTGTACCAGGCTTCGTTTATGGGATTCTTTCCTTCTGAAAAACCAAAATATACCATTGGGGTGGTGATTCAGAATACCAGGGAATCCAGATACATCTATGGCGCGGATGTGGCAGGACGCGTGTTTAAAAACATCGCCGACGACTTGTATAAGCGATTCCTCAACCCGCCACTGGAAGAAGTTCCGGTGCGTACCGATACGCTGCATTATTCAGCCAGCGGGCATTTCACAGATTTTGCAGACATTTTCAAATACATGAAAATTCAATATACCGACTCAGTAGCCAACGGAAACTGGCGGCNNGGTGTCGGTTAAGCAAACCCAGGCGGCTTTAAAAGCTAAGCAGCAATTGTCTGCTCCCGAAGGGGTAACACCGGATGTAACAGGGCTCGGATTGAGAGACGCACTGGATATTCTTGAAAACAAAGGATTCAGGGTTTCTGTTTCAGGGAAAGGCAGGGTGGCAACCCAAAGCTTTGCCGCCGGAAAACCCTATCGGTCAGGACAACAAATATTATTAATACTAAATTAAACGTGCAGTTAAAAGACCTCTTATATAAAATACAGCTCACCTCCGTTTCAGGAAGTACCTCGGTTGAAATTTCCGATGTACAAACCGATTCGCGTGCGGTTACTCCGGGATGCTGCTTTATTGCATTGAGAGGAACTGCCACCGACGGGCATCAATACATTGCACAGGCGGTTGCTCAGGGAGCCATTGCCATTGTGGCGGAAGAATTACCGGCAACCATGGCACCCCACGTTACCTATATCCAGGTGAAAGACACTGCCCTGGCATGTGGATGGATCAGCCATACTTTCTATAGCGAACCTTCAACCCAACTTCGCATCACCGGTGTTACAGGTACCAATGGCAAAACCACGGTGGCCACGTTGTTGTATAAATTATTTTCAGCCTTAGGGTTCAATTGCGGACTCATCAGTACCGTGGAGAACAGAATGGGCAATGAAATATTGCCGGCCACACATACCACTCCCGACGCGGTATCACTGAACAGGTTACTCGCTAACATGGTGGAAGCAGGATGTACCCATGTGTTTATGGAGTGCAGCAGCCATGCCATTCACCAGCAGCGGATTGCCGGATTGCAGTTTGCCGGGGCTATTTTCACCAACATCACGCACGACCACCTCGATTATCATAAAACATTTGATGAATACATCCGTGTGAAAAAATCTTGGTTTGATGCTTTGCCCGCAACAGCATTTTCACTGACCAATGCTGATGATAAGCGCGGTAATGTAATGCTGCAGAATACCAGGGCCAGGAAACAAACCTACGCACTGAAAACGCTGGCTACCTATAAAGGAAAAATACTGGATAGCAATCTCACGGGATTACAGATGATGGTGGATGATGTGGAAGTGTATTTTAAAATGATTGGTGAGTTTAATGCCTACAACCTGATGGCGGTGTATGGTGCCGCAGTGAGTTTGGGCACAGATAAACACGAGGCACTCCTTAAACTCAGTATGCTAACCGGTGCTGAAGGCAGGTTTGAATGTGTACAAACCAATCATCGTACGGTAATGGGCATTGTGGATTACGCCCACACGCCCGATGCCTTGCTGAATGTGCTGGCTACCATCAACAAAATACGTCAGGGTGCAGGTCAGTTGATTACGGTGGTGGGATGTGGCGGTAACCGCGACACTACCAAAAGACCGGTGATGGCCCAGGTTGCGTGCGAGCACAGCAACAAAGTGATTTTTACTTCCGATAATCCAAGAAACGAAGATCCGCTAAAGATTATTCAGGATATGGAATCGGGCGTAAGCATCACGCAAAAAAAAAAGTTCATATCCATTCCCGACAGAAAAGAAGCAATCAAAACAGCCGTGTTGATGAGCAGTGCAGACGATATCATTCTGGTTGCAGGGAAAGGACATGAAAAATATCAGGAAGTACAGGGTGTGAAACATCCGTTTGATGATAAAGTAGTACTGATGGATATGCTGAACATGATGGATAAATAAAAACGAACTAAGAAAACATGTTGTATCATTTATATCAATGGCTGAATGAAGAGCAACTCCGGATTCCGGGGATGGGCATCTTCCAGTTCATTACCTCCAGGGTAATGCTGGCCATGATATTGTCGCTCGTGATCACCATGGTGTTCGGCAAAAGACTCATCCGCTTCCTGCAGAAAAAACAATTAGGCGAAACCGTTAGAGATCTCGGACTGGCAGGAGAACAGGCTAAGAAGGGAACCCCCACCATGGGCGGTATCATCATCATCATGGCGATTGTAATTCCAACCCTCCTGTTCGCCAGGCTGGATAAGGTATATATACTGCTGATGCTGTTGTGTACGGTGTGGATGGGTGCTATCGGACTGATCGATGATTTACTGAAGATACGCTCCAAACGCCGCGCCAAGGCCTTAGGTGTGGAGTATAAAAAATCAGACAGCGATGGATTGGCTGGAAGGTTTAAAATATTCGGACAGGTAATGCTCGGCATTATTGTAGGAGCCACACTGTATTTCAATGATTCAGTAGTGGTGCAGCGTGAAGTGTACAATCCCAATGTGAAGTATGTGCAGGATTCCGTGCTGCAACGCGGCGAAACCCTGGTGAGCAATGATTTTCATACGGTGAATATTGATGGCAAGCAACACACTTTTGTAAAAGTAAAAACGCCCATCACTACCATCCCGTTTGTAAAAAATCATGAGTTCAATTATGCCCGGCTGTTGCCGGAGCGCTGGGAGAACTATACCTATATATTATACATTCTGGTGGTGATATTTATTGTAACGGCTGTTTCAAATGGCGCCAATATTACCGACGGATTAGATGGACTGGCCACCGGAGTAAGTGCAGTGGTAGGGTTGGGGCTGGGCATTTTTGCCTACGTGAGTGGCAACATCAAATTTGCCGAGTATCTCAACATCATGTATATCCCCAACCTGGGCGAGCTCTCCGTTTTCATCGCAGCTTTTGTGGGAGCATGTATTGGGTTCTTATGGTATAACTCCTATCCGGCACAGGTGTTTATGGGAGATACCGGAAGCCTGGCACTGGGCGGCATCATTGCGGCACTGGCCATCATTGTAAGAAAAGAATTATTGATACCTATTATATGCTTTGTGTTTTTGGTTGAAAACCTGAGTGTGATGCTCCAGGTGGGATATTTCAAATACACTAAGCGAAAGTATGGTGAAGGCAGGCGCATCTTCCTGATGAGTCCGCTGCACCACCACTATCAAAAACTAGGTTATCATGAAAGTAAAATTGCCGTAAGGTTCTGGATCATTACCCTGCTGTCGGTTGCGATGGCGGTAGTAACCCTGAAACTGCGGTAATCAGATAAACCGAAAAACACCATGAATCCTGTACCTGTGAAAATTAACCTTACACCCATTAAATTCTAATACTGATGAAGAACCACTTTTTAGTTTAGTTTTTTATTTGATGATAGTGTAAAGTTTGTCCTGTAAAAGCCAATACTGTTGAAGAACCAAAC
>DPFD01000086.1:1488-3364 GCA_003534175.1 Chitinophagaceae bacterium | reverse complement strand
TATGAATCGGAAGAATGAATATGGATGAGTGGTAGCCTGTTTTCATTAAAATGTTGTTAAATCAATTCAGTGAAAATGGTGTAGATTTTTTTTTGTAATCGATTGATTTTCTCTATTTTTGCAGCCCAATCATGGTAGCCATAGCTCAGTTGGTTAGAGTATCAGATTGTGATTCTGAGGGTCGTGGGTTCGAGCCCCATTGGCTACCCCAACAGGCAGGTTGTTTCAGTAAGAACAACCTGCTTTTTTTATGCCCATTCATTACATCCGATTACTACAGCTGCTGAATGGTGTAACGTGCTTTCCGGAGAACCGTTCATCTGAGAATACGTACGCTAATCAAACAATCGTTAATATTGAGGAAACGCCAAAAGCATTGCTTAAATTTACGCTATGCAAAAAATTGCTGACTTAATTATGAACAGAAAAATANNAAATACTGCCGTTTTTTATTGCACTCACATTATTTGGAACTTTCGTTGTATTGCAGAGTAAGGGCAATGCAGGGAACGAAGATCCTGTAAAGCAAAAACATGCCCGCATCCTCCGTAATGTGGGTATTCTTTTGAAAGAGGGTCATTTTAGTCCGCTCCCCATCAATGATGCTTTTTCCATTTCGGTATTGAAAAAGTTCACTGAAGATCTGGATACCGACAAGAACATGTTTTTTCAATCGGATATTGATCAGTTTCAGAAATATGCAACTGTAATTGATGATGAAATTTTGGGGAAACCCATTGAGTCATTTTACGAAATTACCGATGTGTATAAGAAGCGGTTGGATGAAGTGCAGGAAATATATAATCAGGTTTTGCAACAGCCTTTTGATTACACCATTCAGGAGCGTGTAGAGTTGGATCCTAAAAAGAACAACCATCCTAAAACTGAAGCTGAACGAAAAGACAACTGGAGAAAGCGTTTAAAATATCTAACACTTGCAAAATATGTTGAGCTTCAGGAAGAGCGTGATAAAAATAAAGGCAAAGACGATTTTGTGGTGAAGCCCGACAGTACCCTCGAGCGTGAAGCACGTCAGTCTATACAAAAACAACTGGATCGTTTTTTCAACACCAAGAAAAACAGGGAAACACAGGATGAACTGTTCTCTTCGTTTGTAAATGCTGTTGCCTCCCTCATGGATCCGCATACAAACTATTATCCGCCGGTAGATTTGCGTTCATTCAATGAAGGTATGAGCGGCAGATTCTACGGCATCGGCGCACAACTGAAAGAGGATGACGGGAAGATTAAAATCGCCAGTTTGGTTACTGCCGGTCCTGCCTGGAAAAACGGAGAGTTGAAAGAAAATGATGAGATTCTGAAAGTAGGACAGGGAGATGCTGAGCCCGTAGATGTCACCGGTTTTGCTGTATCGGATGCCGTAAAACTCATTCGCGGTTCTCAGAAAGGATCAGAAGTGCGTTTAACGGTTCGCAAACCCGACGGTACCATACATGTGGTAAAGATTATCCGCGATGAAGTAAAGCTCGAAGATACATTTGTGAAGTCTGCCATCATTGAAGGCGAAAACCGCATTGGATATATTTACCTTCCCGAATTTTATGCTGATTTTGAACGTCCCGACGGTGCACGTTGTGCAGTGGATGTGGCACGTGAGCTCGAAAAACTGAAAGCCGAAAACGTGGAAGGTATTATCATGGACCTTCGTGGAAACGGGGGTGGTTCATTATATGATGTGGTGCAGATGGTGGGACTTTTTATACCCGACGGACCGGTAGTGCAGGTAAAAGGCAGAGATGAAAAATCAAGTGTGCTGCGCGACCGCGACCGCAATGTACAGTACACCGGGCCACTGGCCGTATTGGTAGATGAAACCAGTGCCTCAGCATCTGAAATTTTTGCAGCTGCCATTCAG
>DPFD01000086.1:0-1455 GCA_003534175.1 Chitinophagaceae bacterium | reverse complement strand
CCACCTTCGGTAAAGGTACCGTACAGCGCAATATTCCTTTATCACCCCAGCGTTCCAATACATTATTTGGTTCATCCGAGAACGAAGATTTAGGTAGCTTGAAGTTAACCTTACAAAAGTTTTATAGAATCAATGGAGGGGCTACTCAATTAAAAGGGGTTGAGCCGGATATTATTTTACCTGACCGCCTGGAGTACTTAAAGTTCAGGGAAAAAGACATTACTCAATCTTTGAAGTGGGATGAAATTGAACAATTATCTTATGCACCATGGACTTCAGATTTTTCCATTGAACCTATTGCGCAGAACTTCAACAGCACCGTGAGCGCCCACCCGGTGTTTTCAAAAATTAAAGAAAACGTTCAGTGGCTGGAAAAGAACAACAACCGTAGCTATTCACTGCATATCAATCAGTATAAGCAAGATCAGAAGACGTTGAAGAATGTGTACAAAAACCTTGATTCATTGTATAAACTGCAAACACCACTGGTAGTGAAAAACCTGAAATCAGATATTNNAGAAAAAAATGATATCTGGATTAATAGGGTGAAGGAAGATATTTTCATTGATCAGTCGGTTAAAGTGGTAAAAACGATGATTGACCAGATCAATACCGCACGCGTGGAGAGGGTAGAAAAGAAATAATTTTTTATGTTGTGTATAAAAGCCGGGACGTTTGTTCCGGTTTTTTTATTTCATGATGATGGATGTGCCTGAATTTATTTCAAGGGCCGATACAATTCAAATGATAAAAATAAAGATGTGTTTCATTCATACAATGAAGGTTAGCTTTGTATTTCAATTATAAAAAAATATGCTCATGCAATACAATGAATACAGGGATTTGTTTGATAACATCCTGAATAATCCACAGCCTCCGGCTCCGTATAATGATGCCATGTATTTTGATTACACCCGGCTGAATCAAAGCAGGATGAACCGATGGGATAAGCAAATGGCACTCGATCCTCAACTGGTGGAGAAACTTGAAGGTTTAGAGCATCCTCAACACTGGATCATCATCACTGAACCCTGGTGCGGAGATGCAGCACACATTGTGCCGTTTCTGGTTCGCATGGCCACGCTCAGTCCGAAGATTACGTATGATCTGGTTTTGAGAGATACACCTCCCTTTCTGATTGAGCAGTACCTGACCAATGGTACTAAGAGCATTCCCAAATTAATTGTTCGCAATGCAGCGGGTGAAGATTTGTTTATCTGGGGCCCGCGTCCGGCCGGTGCGCAACAGGTAATGGAAGAAATGAAAGCCGCTCAGGCTGATTTTGACGCAACGAAAATTGCATTGCAAAACTGGTATAATGCAAACAAAGGGCAGGAGGTCTGTGCCGAGATAGCAGCGTTATTAAAATAAGAATAGGTTTCAGATTTAGATGAAGCACATTCCATAATAAAATGAAAAAAGCCACCGTGAGGTGGCTTTAACTATGTTGGAAAG
>DPFD01000207.1:3586-5118 GCA_003534175.1 Chitinophagaceae bacterium | reverse complement strand
CATTTCTATCAACCAACAGAACTATATCAACCGCTAAGCCATAGTTGTGGTACGATTTACCTGCAGGTGCGTAGGTTACTATTTTGCCCGGCTTGGTACGGCCCTGAGCATAAATAAGTGCCTGCTCTTCCCAAGTTGAAAAAACGCGTGCAAATCGAATTATAGCACGGCCTTTCAATACTGCGCATATTGCCCAGTACAAACACTCCAGTTCAGCCCGTACTGCTGGATGGGCCTTCTCTATGCGCTGAAGTGTTATATGGTCGTATCCGGTTTTCACAATTTCACCGGCATTTTATATTTCCAAATCAATACACGGGCAGCTATATACAATAGATTAACACCAAGTAACCACCACACCCATTTGGGTATAAAGCGTTCAGGAGGTAGTGTTATGGTTTTAACTGTTTCAACTGTACGGGTAGTTTCTTTTTTCCGCTCAGCTTCAAGCCATTTGATCCGTTCAACCAATGAGTCGGTTTTGCAATTAACCTCCAACTTCCCATCAGTTATATTCACGCTTAAATTGGCACGGTTTGATTTCTCCTCCCTGGAGTATTTCACTTCAGGACATGGGATGCTGTCAGATATTTTAACTTCTTGAACGTTGATAACAATCGTTGTATCCCTCGGGGTATATGTAACCGTTTCGTGCTCCTGTTTGGTTTCCCTTGTATTCTCCTGAATAGCAGGAGAAAATTTGCGTGCACAGGATGACACAGCCACTACTGCCAGGATTAAAATCAAGAATCGAAACCACATCATGGAACGATCAAACTTATTTCGATGAACTATCATGCTCTGCATTTGATTTGGTGTTTCCAAAGTAGTAGCCTACAACCCCCGCCAATGCACCTCCGAATACAAAACCCACAGCGATGTTCACTATATCCTTGTTTGATTTGGGAATCTCTCTTACCTGAAGTATGTAAAGGAGCGCAAAACATCCAAGNNACAATTAATATTGCCAACACATTCCGGATTTGCGTTTTACCGATCTGACTCAACCACCATTTACCCATTTCTGTATTTTTTTATGAGCGCATTTCAACGCGTTAACAATTTTTGGCTTAAACACTTTGTACAACTCTCCGCCCGCTGCACCTGCAATGCCACAAAGCAGTGCTGTGTATATTGCCTTCGTTACGGAGCTACTCGGAGTTACAGATTGTAAAAGCGTTATGTACTTGATCATTCCTCCAATAAGTCCGAATACTCCAGCAAACAATATTTCAACTTTCATTCTCATTTTTTAGGTGGTGTCCGGCATTTAACCGGACACCTGAAAAGCAAGAAATAGCCGCACTTCTTATACTAATAGCACCCCGGTTCGTCCGGTCGCCGCATGTATGAAAATGTCAATTTGCTGGTCTGTGTACCTGATGCTATATAATAGGCCCGGTATGACGTATATGTCGTCTGACAAATTGGCCACACCTTGGTATTCGTAGCCTGATTACTTAAGGTCATGGTATCCTTTAGAGTAACCCAGTTACCGTCAACCGTTCCCTGGAGGATTACGGTGCCGGCTG
>DPFD01000207.1:2395-3579 GCA_003534175.1 Chitinophagaceae bacterium | reverse complement strand
GAATGAAATCACCAGGGTGTCAGCGTTTACAGATGTATCAGCAGCAGATTTAACAACAATTTCTGTTTGGTTTTGGGCCACGCTTTGTTCAGGCAAAGACGTCAAACAAGTGGCAAGTGCGATGATTGAATATAGTTTTTTCACGTTAATTTTTTGAAGGTTTAAAATTGTGGAGTGCAGGAAATCCTACACTCCACTCGTATGGCTGTGGGGGTTTTTATATCTTAACTCAAGAGATTAAACGATAGCCTCAACAACTGCATGCACACCGGCATCCCTGCGCTTGCGGCCTCCCAAACGTAACATTTGAGAGAACACGTCTCCATAGTACAATGGGTTGCTGTTATCTTCAAAAACATTCACTTCACCCAAGGCGCGCTCTACGCAGTTGTCAACCCAAAACAGAGAAGCTGCGCTGTCTTCTGTACCGGCTGCAAAATCCTCAGCCAGTGTGTCAATGGCTGTCCAAATTCCGGCAACTTTGCGGTAACGCAGTACTGAGGAGCGCATAATAACATCCCATCCCACGTACTGGCCAATTACTCCTGTGCTCAGGTTAGCCACTTGACAACAGTTGGTTTTTTCGGCATCGCTTAGGGATTGTTGTGAATTGCTTTCAATATTGGCAGTGAGCAAGGCCGTTTTACGACCGGCAATATTGGTATTGGCAACCTTCTTCGCAATCTTTTTGAACTCAGCCTTGGTAAACACTTTGCGGCTGCCAGTTGCGGTGGTGTCAATCAAATCTTCCGCTGTAGCACTTCCAGTTGTTTCAACAACATTCGGTGCTCCCGGAGCCCATTTCAGCAGGAGGTTTTCCATTGCGGCTTCACGTAATGCCGCCTGATCATCGCCCATTACAGATTGACGCTTGTCATAGCTCAACTCATACTCTTCAATTTTTTGAATTTGCCGCGGCAATGAGTAGAATGTGTCAATAGCATAGGTATGAAATGAATCAGCCCGGTTAACAGCAACCTGTGGAAATGATGTAAGGTTCTTCTTTACCTGGGCATTGCTTCCTGCAATAGGACTGTGCACAACCTGTCCGGCGAGTACAAACTGATCAGCGTTAAAACTGCGGAGAGCGAATGCGTTATCCTTGTAAAGGTTTCCGATAATGTCATTCTTCCAAATCTCAACGTTCAGGCCCATGCGCAATACACCCTTGGGCATTGGAATAA
>DPFD01000207.1:0-2390 GCA_003534175.1 Chitinophagaceae bacterium | reverse complement strand
CACCGGTAAGCATAGAAAGGAAGATGGAAAACAAAAGTGCTACAAAAAGAGCGTTGAATAATTTCAGAGGTTTCATATTATGGTTTAAATTTTTGAATCAGGCAGTGTGCGGCTATCTAATCCAATTTCTTTTTAATGGAATATTAACCTTTCCACTCCTGGTTAAACTTCGAGAGGTATTTGGCTTTGAAGGCTTCGATATCCAGGTTCTTTAATTCTGTCAGCAATCCTTCTTTGTCCAGTTCATCCCAGCTCTTGTTTTTAAGTTGGTCAATCCTTTCAGATGCACCGGCATTCAATTTTTGGGAAAGAGGCACATACGAAGGGAAGCTGCCAATGAGCTTTTCGAGGCCATCCGGATTGGTGGAATAATCTTCAGCGAATTGCGCTTTCATTTCAACCGTAATTTTCTTGTCTTCTACGGCCTTATTCAGGATGCGAGTTACTTTTTCGGCCAGTATTGTCGCATTCATGGTATTGATTTGATTGGTCAGCTCATCAACCTTTTCAGCTTTTGCAATGAGGTTGGAAATTGCCAGGTTAGCTTCATCCGGTGTATACCCGGCGCGCAACTGCAGTTTACCTGCCTGCTCGGCAGTGAGTTTAATTTCAGTCATATTTGAATTGATTAAATGAATCTTTAAAGCAGAATTGTAGATGCCTACAACTTCCTTTTGGTTACGCATTTTAATGCCGGTAATATCTACCGGATCGCCATCGTAGATGCCATCAATAATATTTTCGTTCATGGCTTGCTCCGCATCAATCCACCGATCCTCTTTCCCCAGGTACTTCTCAGCAGCTGCGGCAGGAGNNCAATCCGGTTTTTTCTGCATAGATGTTCGTAATGGCCACTTCCATGGCATCCATAACATTCGCGGTTGTTCGCATGCTTGCAGATGATCCTGAACTCGCACCACTTGGTTTATGAGTCATGATCATTGCGTACTTACTCATGAAAACCTTTGTACATGCCAAGGCCAGAACGCTCCCCATACTGGCGGCTACACCATCAATGTACCCGTCTATTTGTGCTGGGCTACTCTTGATCGCATTATACATCGCCATGCCATCGAATATGGAACCACCACCGGTGTTAAAACGTATCTGAATTACTTTATGATCCTTTTCCAGACTGCGTAACTCACGAACAAAATCACCGGAAACTACATCTTCACCTATGTATCCATAGATATAGATTACGGGTGTTTTTTGTGATGCTTTATTTACGATGATCATGTTCGATGGCGTTACTGTTTTACTAATCCGCTGCTTGAGGATGTAAAAATGCAAACTCGCGAAAGCCTTACCAAATAAGGATTTCAGCACGTTAACAAACTTTCAACGTCATGCAACATACGAAACACCATCACGGTTTTATTACTTTTTCAAAGGGTGTAAAATGTGGCATTTTTGTACATAATGGCATCAGTAAAAAAAGCAACTAAACCGGTAACCAAAAGTGAAATTGACAACAAAAAGAAGTTGGCATGGACGCTTTATGTTGAGAATGGGTTTGAACAAAAAGTGATCTCACAAATAACTGGTATTTCAGAGCGTTCAATCTCTCAATGGAAAAGCAAATACAATTGGGATGCTGATCGCGAAGAAGCGCGGATGGGTTTTGAGCAACAGCGCAGGCGCATACGGAAGCAGATAGACAATGTACTTACTCAAATAGAGGAGCGCGAAGAGCCATTCAATGTACCCGATTCCAAAGAAGGTGATATTATCAATAAACTGGCCGACGCGGCTAAAAAGTTGCAAACAGAGCTGTCATTTGCACACAAATCGGAAACCGGCAAACAGTTTATTCAATTCATACAACATACTTATGGCCAGGAGAAGTCAGTTGAAGTTGTGGAACTATGGCATGAGTATCTGATGGCAACCACATAACATGGCACTATCAACCAAAAATGCTTTAATTGATTGGGAAAAGTTTCGGGAGTCAATACGAAAGAGCACACCTGTAGACCTAACTGAAAGTATTTCCGACAAAAAAAAGCGTATAGCTGCCTTGGAGGCTGATCCACAAAAGTGGAAAGAATACTACTTCCCTTCATATTTTAAGTACCCATCCCCGCAATTCCATCTGAATGCATCTAAACGTTTGCTCACAAACTTTGAGCAAAAAGGGCATTGGTACGAAGTGCGGAACTGGGCGCGCGGACTTGCAAAGCCAACCACCACAATGATGGATGTGTTGAACCTGGTGCTTACCGGTAAACTGCGTAACATCATTTACACGTCATCAACCTATGATGCTGCCGAGGCCTTCCTGTCGAAGTATCAAGCCCAGTTGGATAGCAATAGGAGAATTATCAATGACTATGGCAAACAGGAATTGCCGGGTAGTTGGTCAGCTGGAGATTTTACCACACGGGGTG
>DPFD01000186.1:3128-7031 GCA_003534175.1 Chitinophagaceae bacterium | reverse complement strand
TCTTTTTTAAAGCAACCCGATGTGTTCCTGCGGGTGCGGCTGGGTAAGTGGAAGGGAGTGATACAGAAACTCGGAAATGCGGGTTTGCCGTACCGGGAGGAGGACAATCAGATACTTCGTTTACCCGCTGCCGTTAAAGTGCAGGATGTGTTGAATCTGAATCATGAAGCGGTGGTGCAGGATCTGCAGTCGGCACGGGTGTTGGAGGGATTAGCGGATCATCTTCAACAGCACAAGGTGTATACTGTATGGGATTGCTGCGCGGCCAGCGGCGGAAAATCTATCCTAATGTTTGATGTGCTTCAGGGGAAAATGCGTTTAACCGTTACCGATATACGGCAGGGTATACTGCAAAAACTGAAGGAGCGGTTGCAGCAGGCCAGGGTGCCGGTGTATCATGCTGCAGTTGCAGATGTAACACAACCCCGGCACGGCATTTCGGAAATGTTTGACATCATCCTGTGTGATGCACCGTGTACCGGGAGTGGTACATGGGCAAGAACTCCCGAACAATTGTATTTTTTCAATGAAAAAGAAATTCAGACATACCAGCAGAAGCAGCAACAGATTGTCCGGCATGTATGGGAACAACTGAAGCCGGGTGGGTGGATGGTATATATCACCTGCTCTGTATTTGCAGCAGAAAATGAAGCAGTGGTTGAGTTTATATCACAACAGCATAAGGCCAGATTGCTGGGCGCCCAATACCTCAAAGGATATGAACTACAGGCCGACACCCTGTTTGCGGCCGTTTTTCAAAAGTTATTTTAATACCGGCTGGCTATACACCTTCTTTCCGTTCAGGAAAACAGTCAGGTAGTAGGTACCCTTCGACAGCTGCTGCACGGGCAGGGTGTGCAGTACTCTACCGGCGTTCAGGGTTTTTTCGTTTTTCAACACTACCTGTCCGAGCGCATTCACCAGCAACACTTGTACTTTAGTGTTTTCAAGTAGTGCCAGTCTGATTTGTAAATCACTTTCAAACGGATTAGGGTACACCTGAACTTCATTTTTAGTGATGGTGCAGGAGAGTTGATGTGTTACTGAAAATGAATCCAGTGCATAGGTAGTATCGCTTCCCATCTGCATAGATACGCGGTATTCAATATTTCCTTCGGGCAGCAACCGTACGTCATCCTGCAGTGAATGCTGGCGCATGGAAAACGGCCCGTTGCCCGCAATGGTTTGTATTACCGAAAAGCCGGATTCTCCCGGGGCTTTCCGCTCAATCCGTACATCCATGCCATCTCCCTGTTTGAGTTGCAATTGCATTTGGGTGTAACATCCGGTGAGGCTGTATTGCTGACTGTAGAATTGTTGATGTAACTGTACAAATGCTTTTTGAACATCGGGTATACCGTATCCCTGTCGGTCGTCGGGTGCGCTGTATTGGTGAGCAGATACTTTAAGTGCATCTATGAGTTGCATGTTGTTTACCTCGGGAAAGGCTTGCCATAAACACGAGGCGATGCCAGCTAAATTCGGACAGGCAAAAGAAGTACCGTTGGAGGGATAGGGTTCCCCGGTGATATGACTGGCCACAGCCGCTCCCCAGCCAACGGCTGATAAGGTGGGCTTTATTCGTCCGTCACTGGTAGGCCCGTACGAACTAAACCCTGCTACTTGTCGGTCGGTATTTACTGCACCTACGGTTAGCACACTGTCTGCATCTCCTGGGGTGGTAATAAACTTCCAACTGCCGTTGCCTTCATTGCCGGCAGCCACCACCATCAACATTCCTTTTTTTGCGCCCATATCAGCTGCAATGGCCCCCATAGTGGTATTGCCATCCATGTCGGCATAGGTATGATCAAACGAGGGATGGTCGTATCGTGAATAACCCAGTGAGGTTGAAGTTACATCTGCACCGGCACTGTCGGCACGTTCGTAGCCCGCGGCGAGGTAGAGCAACTCAATCGGATATTCTGTGGCGGCTTCTTCTGCACGATAGAGATAAAAAGATGCTTCGGGTGCCGTACCTACAAACACACCCGGCATATATGCGGCTACGGTACTGAGGCATTGCATACCGTGTAAATGATCTTCATTTACTGAAGATTCCTGTTTTACAAAATCCCAGGTTTCAAGAATCCGGTTGTTGGCTCTGGCACTGTCGAAGGTGGGAATATCAAGGTATTTGAAATAACCCGCATCCATAAACGCAATTTGAACGTTTTGCCCCCGAAAACCATAGTTGTGCAGGAATGAACCCCGGTGCAGTTGTACCATGCCACCCCAACTGCCATAATCAAAAAAATCGTTCTGGGTGTTTTGGTTTCGTCTGTGCGTGGGGGTTAGATCAGGTAAGGGTGCGCGTTCAGCAAATTTATCGGGTGTTACAGGTGTGGCAGCAGGCCTTGAAGCAACCGGTGCCACAGATCGTACAAAAGGCATCGATTCAATGGTGGTAAGTGCTGCCGGATCGGTAGTGCGAATGGCTACGGCATTCAGCCATTTAGACCATCCCAGTACGGTAACATTACTCACCGAGGCTACGGCGTTTAAGTAATCGGGGGTGATGGGTAGGTCGGTGCTGTCGAGTGCAATGTTATACCGGGTGCGCCGGTCGATAGAGCGCTGTGAAAGATAGGTGAGGGGCTGGTCCAGCGTATGCGGATTAAACCCTTTATTGGTAAAATAAATGATGTGCCGGTTAAATTGTGCCGATGCAGCAGGGGCAATACACCACATCAGGAGAAGAAAAAATATATTTTTCATCGGTAGTTTATATAAGGTACATGTATGCTTAACCGTTATATGCCCATTTCACCCAGGTGGCTCCCCAGGTAAATCNNTTTTTTCAACTGCTTTTCCCAATCCCATAAACACAGAGGGATAGTACCGCCGGTTGTATTGCCATACTTCTGGATGTTGATCATCACTTTTTCGTGTGGCAGGTTCATGCGGTTAGCCGTAGCTTCAATGATGCGGAGATTGGCCTGATGCGGCACCAGCCAGGCAATGTCGTCGGCGGTGAGGTTATTGCGCTGCATCAATTCATAACTCACATCTGCCATCCCTTTCACCGCGAATTTGAACACAGCCTGACCTTCCTGATACACATAATGCTCTTTGGCAGCCACAGTTTCTGCGGATGCGGGTTTTACGGACCCTCCGGCTTTCATGTGCAGGTACTTCCGGCCGCTGCCGTCTGATTTTAATATGCTGTCCTGTATGCCATATCCTTCTTCGTTGGCTTCGAGGAGGAGGGCACCGGCACCATCACCAAAAATGATACAGGTAGCGCGGTCGGTATAATCAATGATGGTACTCATTTTATCAACCCCCACCACAATTACTTTTTTATAACGTCCGCTTTCAATCAGCGCTGCTCCGGTGGTGAGTGCATATAACAAACCCGAACAGGCCGCTTCTACATCATAACTGAAGGCATTGTTGATGCCCGCTTTATCACATATAATATTGGCCGTAGCCGGAAACATCATATCCGGTGTTACGGTAGCACAGATCAGGCATTCAATTTCTTCGGGTTTTACCTTGCTTTTTTGGAAGATTTCTTTTACGGCTTCCACCCCCATATCACTACTACCCAATCCTTCTCCTTTTAATATTCTCCTCTCGCTGATGCCGGTTCGTGTTCTAATCCATTCATCATTCGTATCTACCATGGTTTCCAGAATACTGTTGGTTAACCGGTATTCGGGAACATATCCGCCTACACAGGTAATAGCGGCCGTAATTTTTGACATAATCTGTTGTTTATCTGTATCCTTCTAAGAAGAGTAAAATTAATATAAAAATGGATTGTTCCTATTTTCGTTATGTAGTCACTGAAAATATACTTATTTTCGTCCATTCGGGTGAATTATGTACGCTTACCTAAATGGACCATTTACGTTTAAAAGTCCTGCCTTGATTCATATAGATATCAATGGTATTGGG
>DPFD01000186.1:0-3052 GCA_003534175.1 Chitinophagaceae bacterium | reverse complement strand
TACGGCTTTGCAGACCCCGTAGAAAAGGATATTTTTCTGCAATTGATCAGTGTTTCGGGGGTTGGTGCAGCTACCGCACGTATGATGTTGTCTTATATTCGCCCCGAAGAAGTGGTAAAAGCCATCCAACAGGGCAATGTGAAGCTACTGGAAAGCGTTAAAGGAATAGGAAAGAAGACGGCCGAGCGACTGGTNNGGAGCTGAAGGATAAAGTGGCCAAATGGGCAGCAGGTAGCGATGAGCAGCCCAAAGCTGTCGGAAATCCGCAACAACTCGATGCAGTTCAGGCGCTTATGGCATTGGGGATTGCAAAAAATATGGCAGAACAGGCCGTACAAAAAGTCATCAAACAAGAGCCACAAATAAACCACTTATTAGAGGATTTGATTAAAAAAGCATTGAAAGCCATTTGACGAAAATACTACCCTAATTTTTTTACTGGATGTTGCTTATCAGAAGGTTGACGGATAACACTTTTCCAAAGTTGTTATTGGTCATTTTATTGGCTTTGTTGTTTTCGTCCGGGGCAAACGCATCTGTTTTGAACCTCGCTTCCACTCAACAGGACACTGTGCCTGTGGGTGGGTTACCCTATCCCATCAAAGATCACCGGGGTGATTTTATGTCGGCCGGCAACAGCGGCATCAGCCTCAGTAAACCATCCAACATCACCGATTCAGTGGTGTACGACCCCTCCACCCGCCGCTACATCATTTACGAAAAAATCGGAAACCGTTACTACCGGGTTCCCACTACCTACTCTTTTGAAGAATTCTGGGATATGCGTAACCGTCAGGCTGAAGATGAATATTTCCGCCAGCGCGCCAACATTACCAGCATCCTGAATCGGGGAAAATATGTGAAACCTAAAATTTCATTGTCTGACCGTTTCTTTAACCGACTGTTCGGTACCGGTAAAATTGAAATCAATCCGCAAGGGAATGTAGATATCACCGCCGGTTATCAGGGACAGAAAATCAATAATCCTACCTTACCGGAACGCGCCAGAAACAACGGCGGATTGGATTTTAACATGAATGCGCAAATGAACGTGAACGCGAACATTGGCGACAAACTGAAATTTCCGATCAATTATAATACACTGGCCAATTTCGATTTGGATAATCAATTGAAGCTGGATTATACCGGTGGTGATGATGAAATCCTCAAGCGCTTCGAGGCGGGGAACGTGAGTTTTCCGGCGCGCGGAACATTAATCCCCGGTGCACAGCAGTTGTTTGGTTTGAAAACGCAATTGCAGTTTGGAAAGTTATACATCACCACGGTGCTCGCCAACCAACGCTCACAACGTCAACAGGTAAATCTGGAAGGAGGAGCTGCCGCACAGCGGTTTGAGGTGAAGGCCGATGAATATGAAGAGAACCGTCACTTCCTGCTGGGAGAGTACTTCAGGGATAATTACAATCAGCTGATGCGCAATCTCCCGGCCATTACCAGTCCGTTTCAAATTCTGCGACTCGAGGTATGGGTAACCAACCGCATGGGTACTACCACCGAAACCCGCGACGTGGTGGGTTTGATGGACCTGGGTGAGTTTGAACCGTATCTGCCCCCGCCCACCATCAATGTACTCACCGGTATTCAGGCTCCTTCGAATGGAACCAATGATTTGTACAGTAAAGTATTGGGCCAGCCCGATGCCCGTAATCCGGCATTGGTGTTTAATAATCTCAGAAATATCGGGTTAAGTCCGGTGCAGGATTTCGAAAAAACCTTCGCCCGTAAACTCGATTCCACCCAATACATTTATAACCGTCAGATTGGTACCTTATCACTGAGCCAGCCGCTGCAAACCGATGAAGTGCTGGCAGTAGCTTATCAATATTCATTTAATGGCAGGGTGTATCAGGTAGGGGAGTTTTCTCAGGATGTGCCGCCAGACAGTGCCTCCGCTACACAAAAAGTGTTGTTCCTGAAATTGTTGAAAGCCACATCGCAACGCCCCACACTACCTATCTGGAACTGGATGATGAAGAATGTGTATTCAGTAGGGTATGGGGTGTTAACTCCGGTTGATTTTAAACTGGATGTGTTGTATCAGGAACCCGGTTTGGGTGATAAGCGTTACGTGCCCTACGGGGATAAAAACCTGGGCGCGCCGATTATTTCGTTGCTGAACCTCGACCGGCTGAATAGCCAGTTAGATCCGCAGCCCGATGGTGTATTTGATTACGTGGAAGGGTTTACGGTATTATCGGAGTATAGCCGGGTGATGTTTCCGGTGCTGGAGCCTTTCGGAAGAGATTTGGCCAATCAGATTTACCTCGCAACTCCTCCACCGCCGGAAGTGAAAGACACATTGTTTTATGCATTGTATGATTCCATCAAGGCCGTGGCTCAGCAGTATCCCAACCTCAACCGATTTGTACTGAAAGGAACCGCTAAAACATCGGGCAGTGCGGATATCAGTATCGGATACAATATACCGGTAGGTTCTGTTACCGTACTGGCTGGAGGAAGAACCTTACAGGAAGGGGTAGACTATGATATCAACTACGATCTTGGAACCATAAAAATTACCAATCAGGCCATACTCACCGCGGGTTTACCGGTGCAGGTGAACTTTGAAAACAATGCCAGTTTCGGATTGCAGCAAAGATCGTATCTCGGGTTGCGACTGGATTATATGGCGAAGAATAAAGCCAACGAACAACTCTCTTTCGGAGGTACCATTGTGCGGTTGAGTGAACGTCCGTTCTTTACCAAGGTGAACCTCAATGAAGATCCTATCCGCAATACCATGTACGGGTTGGATATGAATTACCGGAAAGATCTTCCCAGGCTGACCAAGATACTCGACAAGCTTCCGGTGTACAGCACCACAGCACCTTCCAGCGTGAATGTATATGCAGAAGGCGCCTACCTGAAACCGGGGCATGCTCCGCAGATCGGACGAGGCAGTGAAGGGTTGGTGTATATCGATGATTTTGAAGGAAGCAAATCGGGAATTGATTTGCGTTTCCCGCCCATCAGTTGGGCCATGGCATCAGTACCTTCCGGTGCCACCGATGCCAACGGAGTTGAACTGTTC
>DPFD01000094.1 GCA_003534175.1 Chitinophagaceae bacterium | reverse complement strand
GTTTAAGGGAGGCCGAAGCTATACTGTAAAGTTTGACCGTGCCGTGAAGAACAGTGATGTATCTGAAGATTTACGCGCAGCCTTCGGAGATAATCCGGTGATTAAAACCATTGGCGACAACCGTCACCTAAACATCACCACTTCCTTTATGAAGGGTGTTGATGGTGCAGATGAGCAGGTACAAACTAAATTGTTTGAAGGCCTGAGGAAAGTGTTACCAGAAAACACCANNAACACGTATGCTTCATTTGTAGCGAACCATATTGAAGGCTCAACTACGGTACAACCCAGCATTTCTGATGATTTAAAACGCGGGGCAGCCAAGGCTACCATCTTCGCCCTGATCGCCACCTTCCTGTATATCTTCATCCGCTTCCGCGACTGGAGGTACTCAATGGGTACGATCTTAACCCTGGTGCACGACGTACTGGTAATGCTGATTATCTTCTCCTTCATGAAAAACATTGTTCCGTTCTCACTGGAGATTGATCAGCACTTCATCGCGGCCATCCTCACCGTAATCGGTTTCTCTATGAATGATACGATTATTGTGTTCGACCGTATCCGCGAATACAGTCGTGATATGCGTGGCGCAGATAAGGCTACCATCATCAACAAAGCGATCAACCATACATTGAGCAGAACTGTTATGACATCACTCACGGTATTCCTTACCCTGTTGATTCTCTTCATTTTTGGTGGAGAAGTAACACGCGGATTTGCCTTTGCGATGCTGGTGGGTGTAATAGCCGGTTCTTACTCCTCTATTTTTGTGGGTGGAACGGTGCTGATGGATTTTGCTAAAAACAAACCACTGGGCGCTGCAGCAGCTAAAGTTGAAAAACCTAAGAGGCCGGATGATGGCATCATGGTATAAAATACAAAACCAGAAGGAGCCCACCACCCGGTGGGTTTTTTCATGCCCTCACGAAACCATGTGTTTCACAAATTGAACTTATTTTTGCAAGGCTAAAGAAACCATATGTATTTATTACAAATCAATCTGGCAGATGTTCAAGGTGCCATTGCTTTCATCAGTGCCATTGCATTTGTTTGGCTGTTGATAGAATTTAAAGGCATGAAAGAAGCCATTAAAGAAAGAACAGGCATCAATAATGAAACCATTAAACTCAAATTGCAGGCGTATGAAAGACTCACGGTGTTTGCTGAACGCGCCGGACTCAAAAATCTCGTGAGCCGTATACCGGTTGCCGGTGAAAGCGCTGCTTCCCTGCACGCAAAGATGACGGAAGAAATCAGATCGGAATATGATTACAATATCAGCCAACAGATTTATATCTTACCCGAAGTGTGGGNNATGCAGTTACCAAACTGAAAGACCAGAACATCTATATCATCAATCAGCTTGCTGCAGGTTTACCCCTCGGTGCTACCGGATTGGATTTAAGCAAACGCATCCTGGAATACAGTATGAATAAGGATGCTGAACTAAATACCATTGTGTTAGACGCGCTGCAATTTGAAGCCAAAAAGCTGATGCGTTAAAACTGACAACATTATGCAATCACTCTCCAACGATTCAGGAATTGAGATAAAGAAGGTATATACCGAGGAAGACATTAAAGGATTCACACTGGCATTGCCCGGACAATATCCCTTTACCCGGGGGGTACAGGCAGATATGTACCGCGGTAAATTGTGGACCATGCGCCAGTATGCAGGTTTTTCCACCGCAGAAGAAAGCAATAAACGCTATCATTTTTTATTGCAACAGGGTGTGATGGGCCTGAGTGTAGCCTTTGATTTACCCACTCAAATCGGGTACGACAGCAACNNCCCTCGCCGATGGTGAAGTGGGAAAAGTAGGTGTGGCAATCGACAGCCTGGAAGATATGGAACAACTGTTTGCGGGCATCCGGCTGGATGAAGTGTCTACGTCCATGACCATCAATGCTACCGGTTTTATCCTGCTGGCCATGTATGTGGCGCTGGCTAAAAAGCAAGGCGCTGATATCCAAAAAATTTCAGGCACCATACAAAATGATATTTTAAAAGAGTATGCTGCCCGGGGTACCTATATCTATCCTCCCCGTGCTTCCATGCGGGTGATTACCGATATTTTCGAATGGTGCAGCACGCAAGTTCCCAAATGGAATACCATCTCCATATCCGGATACCACATCCGCGAGGCCGGTAGTACAGCCGTGCAGGAAATTGCCTTTACGCTGAGTAACGGTAAAGCATACGTGAAAGCAGCCATTGAAAAAGGACTGGACATCAATGTTTTTGGAAAAAGGCTTTCGTTTTTTTTCAATGCACACAACGATTTATTTGAAGAAGTTGCCAAATTCAGGGCAGCGCGTAGCATGTGGGCCACTATGATGAAGGAGCTCGGTGCCACTGACGAAAAGGCTATGATGCTGAGGTTTCACACGCAAACAGGAGGCAGCACCCTTACAGCACAACAACCCCGCAACAATATCACACGGGTAACGTTACAAACTTTAGCGGCGGTATTGGGTGGTACACAATCTTTACATACTAACGGTTACGATGAAGCGCTGAGTTTGCCCACAGAAGAAGCAGCCCGCATTGCACTGCGCACCCAGCAGATCGTAGCTTTTGAAAGCGGGGTACCGAACACGGCCGATCCTTTAGCCGGAAGTTACTATGTAGAAAACCTCACTCGGGAAACCGAAGCCGCTGCCTGGAAACTGATAGAACAGATAGATGCCATGGGAGGCAGTGTGGTTGCCATTGAGAACGGATTCATTCCTGATGAAATTGCAAAAAGCGCGTACCGTTATCAGCAACAGATAGAAGGCGGAGAAAAAATTATTGTGGGCGTGAACCGTTTTCAGGAAGATGCCCGTGAAGTTACTCCGGTGATGAAAATTGACAGCAGCATCCAGCAAAATCAGGTCAGCCGTTTGGAAGCACTGAAAGCCCGTCGCAATCAAGCCGAAGTCAGCCGTTGTTTACAGGCATTGCGTGCCGCTGCACAGGGTACAGAAAACCTGATGCCACTTGTACTGGACGCGGTGGAGCAGTATTGCACCCTCGGTGAAATTGCAGATGTATTGCGCGACGTATTTGGTGAATACAAAGGCTAACGGTAACTAGTGTGCGAAATCTTTTTCGAAGTTACCGCGGATGCGTTCCATCGACGGATTGAAATAACCGAATTTTAAATCGGGAAACTCTTCGCGGATGGCCTCCATCATGTGCTTGATGCCCATCCCCTCGCCTGTTTCTGTAATGCCCATTTTTCCAAGGTACCAGTCCGGATCAATATTAAAATTTCTCCACTGTATCATCTTCAAGCCGGTGTCGCGTATCAGCTTTCGCAGGGCTTCATATTCTTCCTCACTGTCTGTCATGCCCGGAAACACAAAGTAATTGATGCTGGTCCACCCTCCATGCTTCGTCATCACTTTCAGGCTTTCCACAATATCATCGAACTCGTAATTATTCGGGCGGTAGTACGCAGTGTACACAGAGGCCCGGGCAGAGTTGGTACTCACGCGGATGCTGTTCAGTCCTGCCGCACACAAAGCTTCCACAGCCTTTGGCATGCTGCCGTTGGTATTGATATTGATGCTGCCTTTCGGGGTGTGCTTTCTGATTTCGATGATGGCCTTGCGGATGGTTTCCCACATCAGCAGGGGCTCTCCTTCACAGCCCTGTCCGAAACTGATGATTGGGAATGGAGCTGATTCCAGGTGTGGTACAGTAAACTCTACAATCTCTTCCACGGTAGGTTTAAAGGTGAGGCGATCCTGTGTGCTCACAATAGTTTCGTCTTCCGGCTGGAAAGAAATACATCCTACACAATTGGCATTGCAGGCAGGAGAAACAGGAACAGGACATTCCCAGCGGCCAATGGCTAAATTTCTGGCTGCAGGGCAACAGTACGTATTGCAGCAATTTTCCATCAGGTGTTTCACCAACCGGTTGTGCGGATAATCATGCATCAATCGTTGAACACCACTTTCAATCAGGGTTTGATCGAAACCCGCCGATTCCTGCCGGATATCCTGTTCAATACGCACCGCGGGTACGTACAGTTTTTCATTAAACCAGCCTGCCGCGGTGTAACAAAACAAGGGCAAGGTAGGTGCCTCGGGCAGTGTTTCGTATGCGGCAACAAACAGGCCTGTATAGGCCGGAGGAATGAAAGCCGCCACGGCCCATCCTTTTTCACACAAACGCATGTCGCCGGTTTCCACATCAATCCCTATGCCTCTCCTTCCCGGAAGTTCATAGAGTTGGCCGCCTTCAGGCAGCTCAATCCAATCTGCAGGATCCACCGGTACAGCATCCCAGCCTGTTCGGCCGGTTACGTACAGAGTGGTATCTTCAAAAATATTTCCGTTGCCATCAGAATAAAGCAGAAACGGACTTTGCGACAGTGTAGCCATGCTGCAAAAATACGTTCAATTTCAATGGAAATAAGGTGGTGCCGCAACAATGATGTATCTTTAAATTGTAATTTGATGACAGTTTAAACAGATATATTATGAAAAGTATTTGCACCACACTGTTGCTCCTGGTAGCGCTGCAGGTTTCTGCACAACGTATTTCTAAAGTAACCATGTCGGAAACCGGTACGGTGGAAACCTTTGCCCTGGAATTGGATGAAAATGTGGTGGTGAATGTTTCTTCAACCGGTGAAATTGGAGAATGGGGCATTGAGATTTACAGAGGCCGCACAGATCGTATGGTAGAGCGTTTGGAACCTTATACCGGACGTGTAGATTATTTCCGCGAGAACGACAATGAGGCATTCCGGGGAAAAGTAAGATCCATTGGTATGAAACAATTCACATACTATGCCTCATTCGACGAGGAGTTGCTGCGTGGTAAACTGAAAAGCATTGGCGGTGTGGCAGTTGAGTATTACGGTCGTTTTGATGAGGAAAAACTGCGTGGCAAGATTAAAAGGATTGGCAGCAATGAAATTCAGTATTATTCCTCCTTTGATATTGCCTTTGCCGGGAAAATAAAGGCCATTGGCACTACCAACATCACCTATTATTCCAACACAGAAGATAAGGCCATTCGGGGCAAGGTAAGATCAATCGGTAACTCACAGTTTACCTATTATACCTCCTTTGAACGCAGGGAACTGCAGGGAAACATGAAGCGTGGCACCCGCCTCCAGTACATCAATGGCATGAAGTTTTTTATAAAGTAGGTGGATGATTTTCGGGATTCCCTCTTTTTTTGAATGAAACTATCCATTTGAGTTTTTAGCAGGTTACTGCACCTCCTCCATTTAGTACAAAATCTGCAAATTCGTAGCCTTCCGATAAGGCTAGTCAATTTGTTAGCTATGTTGTAAGGGCTTTCATCAGCTAAAAATAAAATAGTAAACTAAAGTTCAAAACATCCCGGATGAAAAGAGAGAAAGCTACTTATTACTAATTTTTAAGCTATAAGATGAATGTTAGAAATTTTGAGTTTAAGGCTAAAGTAGATTCATTGAAACCATACNNGGATTAGATCATCAAATCGATACCTACTTTAATGTTCCACACGGTCGGCTAAAGTTGCGCGAGGGAAATATCGAGCATGCACTGATTAATTATGACAGAGAAAATGTGGCCGGATCTAAAGAATCAACAGTAATATTATACGTACACGAGCCAGATTCAGCGTTGAAAGAGATATTAGTTCGTCAGCTTGGAGTTAAAGTGATTGTTGACAAGCAGCGGAAAATATATTATATCGAAAATGTAAAAATTCATTTAGATACAGTTAAGGACCTAGGGCATTTCTTAGAGGTTGAGGCGATAGATCGGTTTGGAGTGAAAAGTATTGAAGAACTTATCAGACAATGTAATTATTTCTGTGACTATTTCGAATTGACAGATCAAAACATGGTTGACAAATCCTACAGTGATTTAATTCTTGAAAAAAGGACATGAAATCTGCCTCTTAACATTCCCCCCCCAAACTTCATTGGTATCCCTGCTCTTTCCAAAGTAGATTTTTTTGCAAGTAATAACAGTATCCAACCAGGCAAACTTGCCAGGTAATCCCGATTGCCATTTTGGCACTTACTGAAGTATGTTTCATCCCAACATGTTCCGGCACCATTGAACCCAACCGTTCATCTCCTTCGACGATTTCAACCAACCATTCATTTTACAGAAAATAATGAGCTTTGAAAACAACACACAGATAGTATATTATTTTAATGTTTATTTTTAAATAAATTTAAACTTTAGTTTACTATCTTATTATATTGNNCATTTAATTAATACATTATTATTTATAACTGAAGGCATTTGAACACTTTCATCCTAATACCCCTCAATTATATACTTTTAACAGCTTTATCAACTTTTGTATTTATTAAGATAATGTTTACATTTAACTGTCTTACATTACTTTATGATTATTTTACGTAACTCACATATTTAGTAGCCCAAATTACCTTGCTTTCAGGGTCAGGCTACCCTATTTTGCTAAATTATTGCGAGCGGAAGATATGGCCGACGAATAAAAAAATAGCTAACCACCTTGCTTATTATCCGGAGGCAATGAATTAATTTTGGATATGAAACCACGGTTGATGTTGCTGGCCCTTGTGCTGGTAAGTTTATCCCCTACCCTGTCAGGCTGTCGTGAGCCTAAGGATTTTGTGTTCAAAGAAATTAAAAATGTGGACCTTGAAAAACTGCAGTTTAAAGACGCGATTCTGAAGCTGGACTTAGTGTATTACAATCCCAATAACTTCGGATTGGAGTTGAAACGAACAGATGTAGACATCTATATCGACAATGCCTACTTTGGAAAATCTGTACAGGATTTACAGGTGAAAATTCCTAAAAGAGATGATTTTACCCTGCCCGTAGAGGTTAGAGTTGACATGAAAAACCTGCTTATAAACAGTATAAGCACCCTGTTAAAAGACAATGTTGAAATACGTATCCTGGGGAAGGCCAAGGTGGGCAAGGCGG
>DPFD01000211.1:389-15721 GCA_003534175.1 Chitinophagaceae bacterium | reverse complement strand
GATTTTCAGTCCTTTGCTCTACCGACTGAGCTACCGCACCTTCCTTTTAGGGCAGCAAAAATAAGGAGTTTTTGCATCTAAATAACATCTCAGTGGAAATATTTTAGAAAGCGGCCTTAGTTGCCGTATTCACATAAAAACTTGATACGCATCAGTTTCAATTGCTCCCAGTTGAAATTACTGTCGGCCAGTTCTTCCTGTGCTACCTGCAACGAGGAGGTTTCGCATCCTTTAAAATAATCGATGATCTCCTCCTGTTCATATTCATCCACCATTTCTTCAATGGCATAATTCAGGTTCAGCTTGGTACCGCTGGCAACAATCGTTTCCATTTCTTCCAGCAACTCATCCAGCCGCAACTCTTTTTGTTTGGCGATGGTTTCAAGCGGAATTTTCTTGTCTACGTTCTGGATGATGAAGATCTTATTGTTCTTTCGGCTGGCAACTGATTTCATTACAAAATCATCCGGACGAATAATATCATGTTCTTCCACATAAGCGCGAATCAAATCGAGGAAAGGTTTTCCATACCGAAGCGCCTTGCCCTTGCTTACGCCACTGATCTTCTCCAGTTCCTCCATAGTGGTAGGATACATCGTGGCCATATCTTCCAGTGAAGATTCCAGAAATATCACAAACGGAGGTAACTTTTTTTCTGTGGCTACTTTTTTACGAAGTGTTTTCAGGCTTTCAAACAACGCATCATCCAACGCGCCGGCGGCAGGAGCAGCTTGTGCGGCTTCATCTTCATCTGCCTGAGCATTTTCAAATGTATTGTTCAAAACAATTTTGAATGATCCCGGTTTTTTCAAAAACGCTTTGCTCTTTTTGGTGAGCTTCAACAAGCCATATTCAACAATGTCTTTTTCCAGTAATTCATGCAACAGCATCTGCCTCAACAAGCTGTTCCAGAAATTAGCATCCCTGTTGTTGCCGGAAGCAAACACCTCCAGGTTTTCATGACGATACATCTGAACCTGCGGTGTTAGTTTTCCGATGAGGATGTTGATGACATAATCAATGTTGAAATTCTCTCCCAGCTTACTGATAACTTTCAGTGCGGTAACCACTTCATCACGTGCTTCTACTTTTTCTTTCGGATGCAGACAGTTATCACAATGCCCGCACGATTTGCTGTCGTCGAAATGTTCTCCGAAATAATAGAGCAGGGTTTTTCTCCGGCATACACTGCTCTCAGCATACGATACAGTTTCACTGATTAGCTGAGCGCCTACTTCTCTTTCACTCAGTGGTTTATCACGCATAAAGTGTTCCAGTTTCGAAACATCTTTATGTGAATAGTATAAAATACATTTCCCTTCGAGTCCGTCACGTCCGGCACGACCGGTTTCCTGATAATAATTTTCAATCGACTTGGGAATATTATAATGAATTACAAAACGTACATCCGGTTTATCGATACCCATCCCAAAAGCAATGGTGGCAACAATTACCTGAACATCCTCATTCAGAAATTCGTCCTGACGCTTGGCCCGGAGTTTACCATCCAAACCGGCGTGATACGCCACGGCACTAATACCATTAGCTTTCAGCATGTCGGCCAGTTCCTCGGTGGTTTTACGGTTGAGGGTATAGATGATTCCGCTTTTGCCTTTATGCGACTGAATAAAACGAACAATGCTTTTATTGGTTTCATCGACCTTTATTTTGGGCAACACTTCGTACACGAGGTTGGGCCTGTTAAACGATGAGATGAAAATATTGGGGGATCGCAAGCCGAGGTTCTTCACAATATCACTCTGCACTTTTGGGGTAGCCGTAGCTGTTAGTGCAATAACCGGTACGGAAGTATTGATGTTGTCCATCATTTCCCGGAGTCTGCGATACTCAGGTCTGAAATCGTGTCCCCATTCCGAAATACAATGCGCTTCATCCACCGCAAAGAAGGATATGTTCAGGTCTTTAAAGAAACTGATATTCTCTTCCTTGGTCATGGTTTCAGGCGCTACATACAACAATTTGGTATTACCGGAAAGCAAATCGGATTTAACTGCCTTTTGTTGTCCTTTGTTGAGGGAACTATTGAGGAAGTGAGCAATATGGTCTTTGCTGCTGTAACCGCGAATTAAATCAACCTGATTCTTCATCAGGGCGATGAGGGGCGACACTACAATAGCTACTCCGTCGAGCAACATGGCCGGCAGTTGGTAACACATGCTTTTTCCGCCACCGGTAGGCATGATTACGAAAGTGTCGTTTCCGTTCAGCAGGCTGTGGATGATGGCTTCCTGATCACCTTTAAAATGATTGAAACCGAACACATCCTGTAAAGCGGTTGAAAGATCGTACGCATGTTTGTTTTTAGAAACAGGAGTAGATTTTTTAGTGGATATAGATTTTACTTTTGGCATAAGAATAGAACTTAACAACAATCAATTGCTGAAACCCTTTTCAAAAGGGTAGCGAAGTTACTGCAAATCGCTTCATTTACCTCAGTCATGCAGAGCTGTTTTAAGATTTTGCAAATCTTTAATCTTCATAAGTTACGCAAATTTTCTCAATTCCCGATTCATTTTTTTTCTAATCTGTTTTTAACACACCTGCAGGCTTTTATTTTTCCATCAATTGAATTAGGTTTGCCACCGGATGCAATCTTCTGAAATTATACAAACGGCACTGCGTACCATCACATTACAGGCTGATGCCCTCAGTCATCTGAAAAGTTATGTAGATGAAACCTTTGAAGAAGTGGTAAAGGCCATCGCCCAAATGCAGGGCCGAATGGTAATCAGCGGCATTGGCAAAAGTGCCATCATTGCACAGAAAATAGTAGCCACCTTCAACAGCACGGGCACACCCGCCATTTTCATGCATGCGGCCGACGCTATCCATGGCGATCTGGGGATTGTTCAACCCGGTGATATCGTGATGGTTATCAGCAAAAGCGGTGACAGTCCCGAAATTAAAGTGCTTGTTCCCCTGGTTAAAAACTTTGGAAACCTGTTGGTGGGCATGACGGGCAATATGCAGTCGTTTCTGGCGCAGAATGCAGATAAGGTATTGAATACCACGGTATCTCAGGAGGCCTGCCCGAATAACCTCGCTCCCACTACTTCCACCACGGCACAAATGGTGATGGGGGATGCGCTGGCGGTTTGCCTGATGGATTTGAAGGGTTTCAGAAAAGAACACTTCGCCCGGTTTCATCCCGGGGGCTCGCTAGGCAAACGTCTTTACCTGCGGGTGCTGGATGTGATGAGCAATCAAAAACCCTCTGTGGTAGCGGAATCGGGGATAAAAGAGGTGATTGTGGAAATGACCCGCAGCCGATTGGGGGCCACCGCCGTTGTAAATAATCAGGGGGAACTTATCGGAATCATCACCGATGGCGATGTGCGCCGGATGCTGGAAAACAACGATTCCATTGCGAGATTAACGGCGGGCGATATCATGATTAGAACCCCCAAAACCATTGCTGCCGAAGAAATGGCGGCCGAGGCCCTGGAAGTGATGCGCAAAAACAATATCAACCAATTGCTGGTGGTGAATCCGCAACAACAATACACCGGTATAGTACACCTGCAGGAGATCATCCGCGAGGGTATTATTTAAAGAAACTGTAGAATCAACATGAATAAAAATAATTATGTGGCCATCATGGCCGGAGGAATTGGAAGTCGTTTTTGGCCCATGAGCAGAACAGAGTATCCTAAACAGTTTCTTGATATTCTGAATACCGGTAGAACCCTCATTCAAAGTACCTACGATCGGTTTGCGGCCTTCATTCCAAAAGATAATATTTTTGTGGTTACGTCTGACAGCTACGAACATATTGTGCAACAGCAGCTGCCAGAGTTGAATCCCGCCAATATATTATGTGAACCTTCGCGCAAAAATACCGCACCCTGCATTGCGTATATTTCTTACAAGTTGCATCAGTTGAATCCGCATGCCAACTTAATCTGTGCACCGGCAGATCATCTCATTCTCGATAACGAAGCATTCGTACAGGTATGTGCTGATGCCCTGCATTTTACATCACACATAAAAGCGTTGTTAACCCTGGGCATTAAACCCACCAACCCCAATACCGGTTACGGGTACATTCAGTTTGAACCGTTTCCTGTTTCCGATAATGTATTTAAAGTAAAAACATTTACGGAGAAGCCTGATAAAGAGCTGGCCAAAACATTTGTGTCGAGCGGGGAGTTTTTATGGAATGCCGGCATCTTTGTTTGGGAAGTAAAGAACATCATTAAAGCCTTTGAACGCTTTTTGCCCGAACTGCACGATGTGTTTGATTCGGGTAAAGCAGATTTCAATACACCGAATGAAAAAGCAGCTATCGAAAAAATTTATCCGATGTGCGTGAACATCTCCATTGATTACGGCATCATGGAAAAGGCGGATAATGTATATGTTATTCCGGCTTCTTTCGGCTGGAGCGATTTGGGCACCTGGGCCAGCGCCTACGAAACCCTCGATAAAGATTACCTCGGCAATGCCGTTGCAGGAAATAATGTAATGGTGATAGATGCTACCAACAACATGGTGCACGTACCTCACGAAAAACTCGTGCTGCTGCAGGGTTTAGATGATTTCATTATAGTGGACACCGAAGATGTATTACTCATCTGCCGTAAAAGTAACGAACAGGATATTAAGGAATACGTAAACGAAATCAAGCGCAATAAGGGAGACAAGTATATTTAGTGTATAGTAACGCATACGTGTAAACGAAATTTTCGAACTTCCTGTTTCAGGGGAACTGTAAAAATCAGGAACGCTCATTGAATCATACTAAAATTGTCCGATTATGGAAATTTTGGTGTTATGCTTTGTTGTTCTGCTCTATCAGTTGATATCCCTGCCGGGAAATGCACCACGATATAACCACAGGCGTGCTGATAAAAAGAAGGAGCATTATTATAGTGACGCATTCTTACGCAGTATTCTTTCCCGAAAGAGTTATTACCGTGAAGTTTACCTGAAATCCGATGCATGGAAGCGCAAGCGTTATGTAGTACTGAAACGCGATAACTGGCGATGTGTGTATTGCGGCGATCGGGCTACTCAGGTGCACCATAAGCGATATGCTAAAGTGAATATAGGAAAGGAACCTATCGACTGGCTTGAATCAGTATGCAACACCTGCCATAACGAATTACATCAATAACTCTCCGTACACCTACATTCAGGTTTTAAACCAAAGTCCCGTAAATTCAATCTTATTTCTACAGTCATTTGCATTAATTTCCACTTATATAAACAATCGTTTTATGAGAAGTAAATTGCCGCAGGCCGGCACTACCATCTTTACCGTAATGAGTGAACTCGCAGCTAAACACAAGGCCATCAATCTGGGACAGGGTTTTCCTGATTTTCCTATGGACGAGGCCCTGACGGAAGGAGTGCATAAAGCCATGCGCGATAACCTCAACCAGTATACGCATATGAACGGGTTTCCGTTGTTGCGCGAACGCATCGCCGACAAAGTGAATACACTGTACAATGCACAGGTTCATCCGGATAAAAATATTACCGTCACACCCGGAGGTACCTACGCACTGTTCACGGCCCTCACCGCACTGATTCATCCCGGCGATGAAGTGATTGTGTTTGAGCCGGCGTACGACAGCTACATACCCACTATTGAAATCAACGGCGGAAAGGCCGTTTCTGTACTGCTAACGTATCCCGATTATTCCATTGACTGGGAAGAGGTAAGAGCAAAAATAAATCCTGCCACCAAAGCCATCCTTCTCAATTCACCGCACAACCCTACCGGTGCCATACTAACGGAGCAGGATATGCGCACACTGGAAAGCATTGTACAGGATACGGAGATTGTCATCATCAGTGATGAAGTGTATGAGCACCTGGTGTTTAACGGACATTCACATGAATCGGTACTGAAGTATCCCGCACTGGCATCCCGCAGCTTTGCGGTATATTCTTTTGGCAAGGTGTACAACTGCACGGGCTGGAAGCTGGGATATATTATTGGTCCTGACGAATGGATGAAAGAGTTTAGAAAAATTCATCAGTTCAACTGCTTCACCTGCAATACGCCCATGCAGGCGGCAATTGCGGAGTATCTGTCAGAGCCTGATGCTTACTTGTTGCTGAGTAAAAAAATGCAGGTTCAAAAAGAGAAACTCGAGCACTATATGAGCGCAACCCGCTTTAAGCCGATGGTGAGCAATGGAAGTTATTTTCAGTTGTACAGTTATGAAAACATCAGTAATGAATCTGAAAATGATTTTGCAGTGAGACTGGTAGAAACTGCCGGTGTGGCAACCATTCCGGCAGCAGCGTTTTACCGTCAACCGCCGAATCACCGGGTATTGCGTTTTTGTTTTTGTAAAAAAGATGAGGTGCTGGAAGAGGCCGCTTCCCGACTGGTAAGGGCAGGATATTGATCTACATTCCTCAGGGTTGAATACGTATGCCGCTCAGGCTTGTGTTACACTCCAAACTGAGTGAGGTGATGGTCGAGGTGTTTGTACATTGATTTTCCCCATTGTTCCGGAGTGAACGTGCCAAACATCGGGTGAGGATATTTAGAAATACCGTCAGGGCCTGCATGGTGAAACTGATTGATCAGTTGCATCAACCCATTTTTTTCAGCATCAAAATTCCGCTCGTCGCGTATTTTAAAATTGGGGGCCGTAGGTAGGTTTCTTTTCCAGGGCTTATCGTTGTACAACTGATGTTTCATGAGAGGCCCCAGAATATAACCCAAAAACATACGGGGAAGTTTTACCGGAGATAAAGGCACTTTAAACGCCTCTTTACAATGTGCCAGCATCTGAGCGGGTGTCATTACACCCCATTGGGCTTTCATCTCCGGACGTAACTGCTCAAGCCGGTGTACAATTTCATCATACGTGCTGTTGTCGAATAAATTTTTCATCTTTTCAACTGATTGATTTTGTTTAAATGATCTATGGCTTTCTCCAGATCATCAGGCACATCTATTTTAAGCATGGCCACTTCCGTGGTAACCATTTTTAACGGAATACCATTTTCCAGAAATCGCAGGCATTCAATTTTTTCTATAAGCTCCAGTGGAGTGGGTTTCAGTTGTGTAAACTTCATCAACGCCTCTTTGGTAAAGGCATATACGCCGATGTGTTCGTAATACGTTACCGGCAATGTGTGATTCCGGTGGTACGGAATCGGACTTCGGCTGAACATCAGCGATTGAAAGTTCCTGTCTACCACCACCTTCACTACATTCGGATTATGGGCAATCTCTACATCCTGAAAAGGTTTCATCAACGAAGCCACCCGCGTATCCGGCTGTTCAAAAACCGACAGCAGTGCGGCTAACGGTGGGGCAGACACGAAGGGTTCGTCGCCCTGCACATTCAGGATTACATCCGCATCAATATGTTCTACTGCTTCCGCTATCCGATCGGTACCGCTTTCATGCTCCCGTTTACTCATCAGGGCTTTGCCGCCATGGCGGGTGATTTCATCGTAAATCAACGGATGGTCGGTAACCACATACACCTCACTGAAAAGTTCAGTGGCCACGGTGTTTTCGTAGGTACTGCGGATAACCGTTTTGTCGCCCAGCATTTTCATCAGTTTTTGCGGGAAACGGGTAGCGGCGTACCGCGCGGGAATCATGGCTATGGCTTTGAGTGCACTCATTCGTTCGTAGTGTTTACATCAGGTTCGGGCAAGGTTTTGGTTTCATATCCGCATGCAGTGCATTGATAAACATTTTCTGCCGATATGGCCAGGTTGGAGAACATCCAGGTGAACAACGACACCAAAAAGTTGCCGGCTTTTTTACTGGGTACCAATATGAATTTCCGGGCACCACATTTCGGGCATACTGTGTGTTCGAGGGCTTCCTTTTCAAACTGTTCCACCAAAGCCTGAGCGGCCTGTGCATCCTGTTCCGCTACAATTACTTTAATGTTGCCGATGGCATTGCTGAAATAAGGAGTTAAGGTAACCGTGTTCTCATCGATCACGTAACTGGCTACCCCATTTTCGGCGAGCCGGGTGTGCAGTATATGGGCACTAAAGTAATTGTCAAACCTTTTAAGCACAACACTTTCCACTATCGATGGGTTAAGGTGAATAATCCGGCAGACAACCGTTGAGGAATGAGAGTGATGTGCAAACTTAACTATTCAGCATCAACGGCATCACCAGCATCAACAGGTCTTCGGAAGCATCCTGTTCAGTAGGTTTAATGATTCCGGCCTTGGTGGCAGTGCTCAATTCCATTTTAAGTTCCTCGGTGTCTACTCCGTTTAGCATTTCAATCAGGAATTTGGAATTGAACGCAATTTGCAATTTATCACCATCGTAGGTGCACTTCATGCGCTCATTACCTTCAAAACTGAAATCCATATCCTGAGCCGCCAGTTGTAATTCACTACCGCTGATGGTGAGGGCTACCTGGTTCGTGCTCTTGTTGCTGAACACCTGTACCCTGCGCAGCGCGCCCTGAAAATCGTTCCGGTTTACAATCAGGCTGTACGGGTTATCAGATGGAATCACCACTTTATAATCGGGGAAGCGGGCATCAATGAGGCGGCACACCAGTTCCGTTCCACCATGCTTGATGAAGAGATGATTTTTATTGTAAGATACGTTTAGTTCATCTTCATTATCCGGCAGGGCGGCTTTTAAAAGAGACAATGGCTTTTTAGGAACAATGAAAGCGTCTTTCTTCGGACACTTCACATCTTTGCGTACATATTTCACCAAACGGTGCGCATCGGTAGCTACAAAAGCGATCGAATTTTTATCCAGTTCAAAATATACACCCGTCATAGCCGGACGCAAATCATCCGTACTTACCGCGAAGATGGTTTTGTTGATAGCCGTTACCAGCGCCGATGAGGTTATGGTAAAACTGTTTTCATCATCTGCCGGTGGTTCTTTTGGAAAGTTATCCGGATTTTCACCCTGCACTTTATACTTACCATTGCTGGAAGTAATTTCTACCGCAAAGTTTTTGTCGATATCAAACGTAAGTGGCTGGTCGGCAATATTCTTCAGTGAATCCAGCAAAATTTTAGCAGGAATACACACTTTGCCCGAATCCTTTGCCTCAATATCCATGTGAATCTTCATCACCGTTTCCAGATCGGTAGCCACCACGGTGAGCTTGTTTTTCTCAATTTCAAAGAGAAAATCTTCCAGAATAGGCAAAACGGTATTCGTATTAATCACTCCGCTAATCTGTTGGAGTTGCTTCAATAAAGACGACGAAGAAACAATAAACTTCATAAGTAAATTTTAAGAGAGCCAAAGATAAATTAATGGAATTAATAAGGTTACGATATTTCTCCACTTTTATAATTTGCAGATGTTTGTTTTTTGAGCAGACATTTGCATGCATGGAGGAGGCACCTAAAAATATTGGGGTAGAAGCGGCTGGTCGCAAAATCAGGCAATATTGTGCGTATCAGGAGCGCAGCCACCGCGAAGTGCGTGATAAACTCTACAGTTACGGGTTATATCCCCCACAGGTAGAAACCCTCGTCTCCGAACTCATTGAAGAGCAATTCCTGAACGAGGAACGCTACGCTGTGGCTTTTGCCGGCGGGAAGCACCGAATGAGGCAGTGGGGGAAAGTAAAAATTGCCCGGGAACTGAAGGCGAAGGGCGTGAGTGCCTATTGTATTAAAAAAGCGCTCCGTTCGCTCGATGAAACACAGTACACGGCCACACTGCAAAAACTGGCTGAAAAAAAATGGGCCACCCTGAGCGGGCACCAGGCCATCCGGCAACAGAAAGTAATCCGATATCTGCTGCAGAAGGGCTACGAATATGAGTTTTTGGGCCCGGTAGTGAAAAACCTCACCCGTTAAGCCACAACCACCCTCCTTTTCCAATCGGTCGCCCCCAGAGCTTTATAGAATCCAAGGACAGGATTTGCCATTTCTCCCTCGCGGCGGACAGGCCCTTAGTATATTTGCAACATGTCTGAATCATTTCAAACCATTACGGGTAGCCGCCGGGAACAATATGAGGGGTTGATTCCGCAAATAGCGGCACTGATTGAAGGAGAGTCTAACCGGGTGGCCAACATGGCAAATGTAACCGCAGCCCTCAAAACACAGTTCAACTGGTTGTGGGTGGGCTTTTATCTGGTAGAAGATAATGAACTGGTGTTGGGGCCTTTTCAGGGTCCGATTGCGTGTACACGTATTCGTTATGGCAAGGGAGTGTGTGGATCTTCCTGGGAGGCGGGGCGTACTATAATAGTGGATGATGTGGAAAAGTTTCCCGGCCATATCGCCTGCAGCAGTTTGTCGCGCTCTGAAATAGTGGTACCGGTTTTTCATCAGGGTACGATAGTGGGTGTGCTGGATGTAGACAGTGAATTGCTGGCACACTTCACCGAAACCGATGCGCAGTATCTCGAAGAAATTGTACGGCTGTTATTTCCCGGCTGATTTTAACCGGACTTTACTTTCATTATACCAGGCCCATAATAACAGGCACGCATAGCTGCGAAATGGTTTCCATTGGGCTGATATTTCCAGCATCTGTTTTTTGAACCCTTTTTTATCCTGCTCATCTAAACCATACAATGTCGCAACAGCTTTTTGAATGCCTAAGTCATCCACGGCAAAAACATCCGGTCGCCCCATAGCGAATATCAGCAGCATTTCAACACTCCACCGGCCGATGCCTTTAATCTGCGACAGCAATTCAATGAGTTCCTCATCACCCATCCTGTACAACTTACGGTCGTTCAGTTCATGGGCCACAAAAAAGGCGCAGATGTTGTGGATATACGCTGCTTTGGATGCCGACAAACCAATGCTCCTCAGGGTTTCGGCGGGCACCTGCAGGATAGCTCCCGGCGTGGGATGAGGGCCGGGAAAAAGATTCAAAAAGCGTTTATGGATTACCGTTGCCACCACCGTGCTGAGCTGCTGACTGATTACGGAAGCGCAGAGTTCAAGATACAAACGCTTACCCTGTTTCAGTTCGGGAACGGAAAGGTGGGCCGTAGCTTTTTTCAGCTGTTTGTCTTTGTGCAGGATGGGAATATACTCCATGGGTGTTGTTTGAAATGTTGGTGTTTCCCTACGCTTATTAGTAACTTTTTTAGTTGCGCTTTACCAACTCATTTATTCATCTAAATAGACACTGCTATCAGAGTTAAAATTCATTTATCTAAAAAACCTTCTATCGCATTTAAAGATATGCTTATTTACTCCGCAATCTCTTCAACTTGAATTGTGTCTTTCAGAATTTCAATACGATATGATGTACACGTTGGAATTCCATTACTATAGTATCCAAAATGCATCACCTTGTTATTCTCATTTTCGAACAATGTAATTTTATATCCTCCATCAGTTGAAGTTTTGGATTCAGAATAATCCATAATACCAAACGTTGCAGTACGCTTCTTAAGTTGATTAAAATGAAGATTTCCCAATCCCTGAATGATTATGGAGTCAAAGTTGGTATCAGTACTGTTTTGCACCATGAAATGAATCTGCTTTTGCTGACACCCTAACAAGCCCATTGCCATAAATAAGATAGCTTTTTTCAACATATTTTAAAGTTGATGTATTGAAAAGGAACAATCACAGGCTGAATGAATTTGTTTCTTCATACACTGCTCCGCATCTCATTTTAAACGGTCATATAAGTAGTTCAACCTCATAGCATGAACCCCAGAGAAATAAGTTCAGGCTTCATAATATACAATACGTAAGATTATTCTTACATCATCGTCCAACTCACCGATCCGTCTTTTTCATCCTTCACCACAATGCCGGCTTTCGCCAGTTCATCGCGTATGGTGTCGGAAGTAACGAAATCTTTTTTTGTTCTCGCTTCTTTTCGAAGAGATAGCAACAACTCCATCACCTTGCTGAATGATTCATTGTTTTGTTCATTCTCTTCTTTCAATCCCATGATATCTTCCAGGTAAACTTTAAAATGCTGCTGCATGCTGCGCAGGGTATCGGCACTCACGGCATCCGGTGCAATCAGTTTATCTTTCAGTGAATTGATTACAGGCACCAGCTCAAACATATTCGCAATTACACGGGGAGTACCCAAATCATCGTTTATAAAAGTTTCAAATTCTCCAAGCCATTGTTGTACACGCGTATCCAGCGTAGTATCCGTAGCGGAATAATTGCCGGTGGCATCCATAGCCATCAGGTTCTGATATGCTTCCCACAATCTTTTGAATGCACGCTCACTGCCTATCAGTGCTTCATTGCTGAAATCAAGCGTACTGCGGTAATGGCTTTGCAGAATAAAAAATCGAATGGTCATCGGCGAAAAGGCCTGTTGTAATGCAGGGTTGTTTCCGCTGAACATCTCCGTGAGGGTAATGAAGTTGTTATAACTCTTCCCCATTTTTCTGCCATTGACGGTAATCATATTGTTGTGCATCCAATACCGCACCGGTGCAGAATGATTACAAATGGTGCTCTGTGCTATCTCACTTTCATGATGCGGAAACTGCAGATCCATTCCGCCTCCGTGAATATCAAACTGTGCACCGAGGTATTTGGTAGCCATCGCCGAACATTCAATGTGCCATCCCGGGAAACCCACTCCCCACGGACTGGGCCAGCGCATGATGTGCTCCGGAGCCGCAGCTTTCCACAACGCAAAATCTGCTTTATTTCTTTTTTCTTCCTGTCCTTCCAACTCGCGCGTGGTTTCCAGTAAGTCTTCCATGATACGGCCGCTCAACTTTCCATAATCGTGTGAGGCAGCATATTTTGTAACATCAAAATACACGGAACCATTCACTTCATACGCATAACCGGCTTCCATAATTTTTTTAATCATCTCCTGTTGCTCCAGAATGTGTCCGGTGGCAGTTGGTTCTATGGTGGGTTCAATGCAGTTGAATTGTTTCATCGCCCAGTGAAAACGGTTGGTGTATTTCTGCACCAGCTCCATGGGTTCCAGTTTTTCCAGCAGGGCTTTTTTACTCACCTTATCTTCTGCCTCACGGCCCTCTTCTTCAAAATGGCCCGCATCGGTAATGTTGCGCACATAACGCACCTTGTATCCAAGATGGGTGAGGTAACGATACAATACATCAAACGTAATGTACGGACGTGCATGGCCTAAATGACTTTCACCGCTAACGGTGGGTCCGCACACATACATACCCACATGCCCGGGTGTGATGGGTGTGAAAACTTCTTTTTCGCGGGTATAAGAATTATAAATCGATAAAGCCATTGCTAATTTTTCTGAGGTGTAAAGATATTAAGGTTGATGCGTATCAGCCACCTTATTGCTTTTTAATTTCCAGATCTACTACTACCGGGAAATGATCGCTCAGTTCTTTTTTAATACGCTTGTACTGGCGAACATGAAATGCCCGGTCGGCAAACACATGATCTATACGCAGGGTGGGAGAAATACCCGCATAAGTTCTACCAATGCCCGAACCCTTGGCAGCAAAGGCATTCCGGAGATTTTCGCCGATGGTATGATACGCATAACTATTCGGTACATCGTTGAAATCGCCACAGACAATCACTGGGTACGGACTGGCATCGATGGCCTGGCGGATGCGTTCGCTTTGTTGTGCCCTTCTCAAAAATCCACGTTTCAGTTTGGCAATAATGTTTTTTGAATTGCGGATGTTTTCTTCTCCGGTAATGCCGGGTTGTTGTAGATAATGCCGGTTTCTTTTGTCGAGCTTCAGCGATTGCAGGTGCAGGTTGAATACACGAAGCGTATCATTACCTACCTGAATGTCGGCATACTGAAAGGTTGAATTGTAATCGTTTGGCGCGTAACTGATATCTTTTTTATTCAGGATAGGATACTTGCTGAAAATGATAATACCAAAGTGGTGATCATCGTCGTAGTCCAACTTATTGTTGTAGGTAAAATGATAATCCGAAAACCCCAGCGTATCGCGGAAGAAAGGGATGTAATTGATGGCATCGGGGTTGGTTTCTGAACCCACCATTTCCTGAAAGAAAGCAATATCGGGCTGATACTTGCGGATGAGCTCCAGCATCATTTGCTTCTCCACACCTCCGTTCTTTTGCNNTTTCAAAATGCTCTACATTCCAGTTCATTATCCGCAGGTGCGCAGGTGCCTTGCTGATTTCAAAGTTGCCCGGTGTGCGAAATTGAAAAAGATGTCGCACCGGTTTCCAAGCAATGGCAAGGGTGAGGATGACAATCCAGCACAGGCGAGGTTTTAAAAACAACCACATCCCCAAAAACAATAGTTGAATCACCAACAGATACAGCGCACCAATGGCCAGTAGTCCTACAAACCAATATTTTTCGGGTGGAAAAAGATAGGCATAACATCCTGCCAAAAACAACAGGGATGCGATGATGTTGAGTACAATCAATAAGTTTCGGGAAATCTTCCTTATCCTCCGCAACATAGTTCTAAAGATAAGACAGATTTATCCATGCCTTGCCTTCTAATCAGAGTATACCCCGATATTAACCTTTCAGCGGAGCACCCACCGGAATGGTACAATCATGACCGGGTTGTCCGTGAGCAGGATTTAACTTAGCTCCGGGAGCAACAGGTGAGGTGGCACCGGCTGCGGGTGTCATTTGAATAGGAGCCGGACTTGCCGCAGGGGTAACGGTTGGGGTAGCAACGGCAGGAGCTGACGGTTTAGCCGCCGGAGCAGAACTCAATGGAGCGCCCACCGCGATGTCGCAACGATGACCAGGCTGGCCATGTGCAGGGTTCAAGCCTTTGGCAGAGGTAGGTGCTGTGGCTGCGGGTGTAACCGCAGTAGCCGGTAGCATCTTACTCTGAATCGCCGGATTGGTAATGAGTGAATCGGGCAGAATGATATCAGGCGTTGCAGTAACCGTGGCGCTGTCGCCCGATGTGCTCGCAGCATTTGCAGCAGGAGCTGGGGTTTCTGTGGAAAGCGATGGATCGGTTGCTTCCGTATCGTTATTGTTGCAGGAAACCAGCAGGGTAGCAGATAAGGCAAAAGCCGCCGCAAAGAAGTATGTTTTCATCTTAAAAAAATAAAAAGTGCAGTTTCATTACTGCACATCTTCAAAGTTACTAAAATCAGTACATTCAGTTACTCTTTTTTAATTTTTTTGATTAGCGGCGCGTTGGCCGGTAAACCCCCGCAACTTTTTACCGCCCGAAACAGAAAAAACCAATAGGTTTACAGCCACATATAAATAAAAAAAACCATCATGCATACTTTCAACCACGCCATCAGCTGGTTCGAGATACCGGCCGCCAACCTGGAACGCGCTACCGCTTTCTACGAAACTATTTTTCACACTAAGCTGATGCCCATCGAAATGCCGAACATCCGCATGCGGTTGTTTCCGCTACAGGATGAAGTACAGGGCGTGGGTGGCGCACTGGTAGACAGCGGGGGATT
>DPFD01000211.1:0-325 GCA_003534175.1 Chitinophagaceae bacterium | reverse complement strand
ACCATCCTAGTCCCTAAGGCTCAAATATCCGACTCACATGGTTTCATGGCCGTGTTTTTTGATTCAGAAGGCAACCGCGTGGGCTTGCATTCAGTAGGGTAAAGGAAATAACATATATAGTATATTCGTAAACGTTAGTATACAGAATGACGGTTCATCTGAACTCCATGCCTGCCATAGCTCAACGAATATGTTTTTTGGCGGGCTGTCGTAAAAGACATTAGTTCCGTCAACTTGCCTTGCTTTCGACTTCGACTTCGTTCAGGCTTCGGCAAGCATTGCTCAGGTGTAGAACACACAGTAGCTGGTTGAGCGAAGCCGAAAC